>JALSMC010000001.1 GCA_026987995.1 Sulfurimonas sp.
AAATGAACATACTAACGGTTTAATCCGACAATACTTACCTAAAAAAAGTACCTTTTTAAATGTCTCTAAGGATGAAATCATTATGATTCAGAATAGACTTAACCATCGACCCCGAAAAATACTAAATTACAAAACACCGTATGAAGTATTTTTTAGTGAAATGAGTAAAAAGTTAGCTAGTTAAATTAGGTGGAAATTGCACTTGCTATTAGAATTGGCGGTCATTTATACTCATACTAATTATTCTCGTACGGACTTAGGTAGGACGGTGGGTGTATTTTTGAAACTTAAAAATGAAGTTAGAAGTGCTTTAAGATGGCTATTTCAGGTGGTTTGAGTGTGGCTCCGGATACTGGATTCGAACCAGTGACCAAGTGATTAACAGTCACCTACTCTACCGCTGAGCTAATCCGGAACATTTGAAAGTTTCTCTTAAAAAAGTGGTGTCAAGAGAGGGACTTGAACCCTCGACCCCCGGCTTATGAGACCAGTGCTCTAACCAGCTGAGCTACCGTGACATCTTTAAGAGGGTGGAATTATAGCCACAAAAAGCTTTTATTTTCCTTTGTTTATAAAAAGATATTGTGGTTTTGAATATTTAATGAAAAGAGCTAGAATATTTCTTCTCAAGAAAGAGAAGAAAGTAAAAGCTAATATTATAGACCAATGGATCATCCTCCTCCATTTTCAAATATAATATTTGTTCGTACCATGTGTATAAACTGTTTGTTATAATCAATACTATGTGAGTCAACTTTCATAAGAATCCCTTGATTTTGAGTAAAGCACGAAGTGCTTAAGGTCGATAAACAAGAACAATATGTAACTACAATTAAAGTATAGCAATTAGTGTTCACAAATTGATTACATTAAACCTATTATGGTAAAATCGCAGTTATAAAAATAAATAACATATAATGAAAGAGGTTACAATGAATTTTCAACCACTTGGAAACAGAGTTTTAGTAAAACGTGTAGAAGAAGCGACAACAACTATGTCGGGGATAATCATTCCTGATAATGCAAAAGAAAAACCTGCTCGGGGTGAAGTAGTTGCTGTAAGTAAAGAAGTAGAAACAATTACAAATGGTAATCAAGTTCTTTTTGGTAAGTACTCAGGGAACGAAGTTTCTTTTGATGGAACAGACTATGTTGTACTTGATACAGAAGACATTTTTGGAATTATCGGTTAGATAAACTTTAGTCGCCTCAGCGGCGCAAGCGAATAAAAGGGATGTATTCCTTTTATGGACTAATAAATGAAGGGTTTCCTTCATTTTATGAAATAAAATTAAGGAATTTTTAGATGGCAAAAGAAATAATATTTTCAGATACGGCTCGTAATGCGCTTGCACGTGGTGTAGAAAAACTAACAGATGCAGTAAAAGTGACTATGGGACCTCGCGGTCGTAATGTACTTATCATGAAAAGCTACGGTGCTCCAGTTCTTACTAAAGATGGCGTTTCAGTTGCTCGTGAAGTAGAACTAAAAGATAAACTAGAAGACATGGGTGCACAACTTGTAAAAGAAGTAGCGTCAAACACAGCTGATGAGGCTGGAGATGGTACTACTACTGCTACTGTTCTTGCAAACGCCATCTTCTCAGAAGGTCTTCGTAACATCACTGCAGGAGCAAATCCTGTTGAAGTAAAACGCGGTATGGACAAAGCTTGTGCGCAGATACTAGAGAACCTAGAAGCTGCTTCTAAATCAGTTGATGGAAAAGAAGATATTGCTCAAGTTGCAACTATCTCTGCTAACTCTGATACTGACATCGGTGATATGATTGCAGAAGCTATGGATAGAGTTGGTCAAGATGGTGTTATCACTGTTGAAGAAGCTAAAGGTATATCTGATGAGCTTGATGTTGTTGAGGGTATGCAGTTTGACCGTGGTTACTTAAGCCCTTACTTTATCACTAACCCTGAGAAGATGATAGCTGAGATTGAAAACCCTTTTATCTTACTAGCTGATAGTAAAATCTCTTCACTTAAAGACCTTTTACCAGTGTTGGAACAAGTGCAAAAGACTTCTCGTCCACTTCTTATCATCGCTGAAGATGTTGAGGGTGAAGCACTCTCTACTTTAGTTGTAAACAAACTTCGTGGTGTTTTAAATATCTCTGCGGTAAAAGCTCCAGGTTTTGGGGATAGACGTAAGGCAATGTTGGCGGACATCGCTGTTCTCACACATGGAACTGTGATAAGTGAAGAGACTGGTCATACACTTGAAGGTGCTACTATAGAGATGTTAGGTCAAGCAGCTCGTGTTGTGATTGACAAAGACAATACTGTTATCGTTGATGGTGCTGGATTAGAGGAAAATGTAAAAAACCGCATAGCTGAGATAAAAGTTCAGATAGAGACAACTTCTAGCGAATATGACAAAGAAAAACTCCAAGAGCGTTTAGCAAAACTAAGCGGTGGGGTTGCTGTTATCAAAGTTGGTGCTGCGACTGAAACTGAAATGAAAGAGAAGAAAGACCGTGTTGATGATGCTCTCTCTGCTACAAAAGCAGCAGTCGAAGAGGGAATCATCATCGGTGGTGGTGCTGCTCTTGTTCGTGCTGCTTCAAAAGTAAGTATAGAACTCGATGGCGACCAAAAAATAGGTGCTGAGATTATTCTACGTGCTATTACAGCTCCAATGAAGCAGATAGCTCAAAATGCAGGCTTTGACACAGGTGTTGTAGTAAACACTGTAGCAACTGCTGATAGCGATACTATAGGTTTTAATGCTGCAAATGGTGAGTATGTAGATATGTTTAAAGCGGGTATCATCGACCCTCTTAAAGTAGCTCGTGTTGCACTTACAAACGCAACCTCAGTAGCCTCTATGCTTCTTACAACTGAAGCGGCTATATATGAGATACCAGAAGAGTCACCAGCTGAGATGCCTCAGCCGATGGGTGGTATGCCTGGTATGGGAATGTAATTGAAAATAGACAATCCATTTGAATCAGGTCACATAAAAAACTACTTACTGCTTTATGCAAGTATAGTAGTTATTATGGTGCTATTTTTTATTGCTACTACTCTTTTTAATGATATAAAAGATGTTGATAAAAAAGTTTTTAGTACTCAAATGAATGAAAACACAAAAGTTCTCGTTGAAGATGTAGAAGAATCTATTCCTAAATTTAAGCTTTTAGATACAACTTATTAGGAGTCACAAAAAATTATTTTTTTGTGACAATGTAGAGTTGCTCATGCCCCAAACGTTTTAAAATATCCATAACACTTACAAAGTCTTGAAACTTCGACTCTTTATCACTTCTTAGTATAACTGTCTGTGTTTTTTCAACGGAAGATAGTTTTTTCTCTAAAGTACTTAAATTCACTTTATCTTTATCAAAAAAGAGTTCACCCTTAGCGTTTACATATATGGTTACTTCTTTTTTTGTATCTTTTTTATCAGTTGCTTTTGCTTTTGGCAGATCAATAGGAATGACACCTTGCTTTATGAATGTAGCAGTAGTCAGAACCATAACAAGTAAAACAAGCATAATATCTATAAAAGGGATGACATTTATAGAGTCAAACCTTTTATGACTTTTTTTACACTTTGCCATTACTTCGCTTTTGCCTCAGCTTCAGCTTCCACATCAAATTTTGTTAGAATTCTTTCTGCCTTACGAAGTGTAATAGTGTAAGCAACTATTGCTGGCATAGCGACAACAAGACCCATAGCCGTAGCTTTAAGTGCAAGTGCTAGTCCAACCATGATTTTCTTAGCATCAACAGCCCCAACATCACCCATAGTATAAAATGTAATCATGATTCCTACAACAGTTCCAAGAAGTCCAACATAAGGAGCATTTGTACCGATGGCACTAAGAACTCCAATGTTATCTGTCAAATCAAGATCAAGATTATCTCTATACTCATAATCTTCTGTTCTTACACTTTTGTAAAACATCATTCGCTCTATAAATAACCATAATGTTACAACACTCATAAGACCTAGTAGTCCCATAACTCCATAGTCGAGAGCTTGTTCAGCAAATTCTAAAACAGTTGATTCTTGCATATATTTTCCTATATTTTTTATTTAAATTTCAATTCTACAGTTGTACCTACATGAGGTTTAGACATAAAACTTAGTGTTATCTCATTTTTATCGCAAAACCTTCTTACCATACTCAGTCCTATTCCAAAACCTTGCATATTTTTATTTGACTGATAATACTTATCAAATATTCGTAAAAGTTCTACCTCGTCCATCCCTATCCCATAATCACGGATAGTTAAAGTTCTCTCATTAATGCTAATATCTATTGTTTGTGAATCAGGCGAGTATTTTACCCCATTATCGATAATATTGTCAATAACTTTAGTCAGACCTTTTTTATCATTTAAAATTTCTAAGGAGCTACAGTTCATATTAAAGTGAATATGTGGGTATATTTTGTTTAAAAAAGCAACTCTTTCATTCACTAATTCAACTAAATCAAATTGCTCACGAATCACCTCATCACTCTGTTTTTTAATAAGATAATCAAGCTCGTTATAACGTTCTTGCAACATTTCACAAGCACTATTTATACGTGCTAATCGTTTTTGACTCCTTTCATCTATGAGTGATTTATTTAGCATTTGGGTATTTGTTTTTATCGTACTTATTGGAAGATTTAGTTCATGGAGTGTCTCTTTGGAGAGGTTTCGTAAGTTATTTACATATTCTGCTAAAGGGTCTATCGCTAGTTTTGAGATAAAAGCACCAGAGAGTATTGTAAAACAGACAAAAACAAGTACTAAAAGGTAGATATTTTCAACTCTTAAAACACTGAAAAAATAATATGAGAAACCTATAAATAGACTTACTGTGATAAAGTAGTAAACAAAAATATTTAAACGCAGACTAATAAACAAGCTTGTACCCTACCCCACGAATATTTTCAATACTAAGTTCAGGCAAGAGTTGTTTGAGTCTATTAACATACACACGAATAGCACCATCACTTCCACTCTCATTGAAATTCCATAACTCTTCATATATCAGTTCTTTTGTAACAGTAGCATTTGAATGCTTCATAAAAAGGACTAAAAGTAGATACTCTTTTTTAGACAACTCTAAAGACTCACCTTTATAAGAGATACTTTTATGGGTGATATCGTGTCTTAATTCTCCAACTTCTATTGCTTCTTTTGGTTTTGAGCGTTTTAGTAATGCTCTTAAACGCAGTAGTAGCTCATCATTATCAAATGGTTTACAAAGATAATCATCTGCACCACTAACAAAAGCTTTTTGAAGTGTCTCTTTGTCTTTATGAGAGGTAAGAAAAATAGCTGGGGTATTATCTTCAGACTCTCTTAGTTCGTTAAGTAGTGAAAGACCATCAATAAGAGGTACATTTACATCTAATAGATATAAATCAAACTTT
>JALSMC010000002.1 GCA_026987995.1 Sulfurimonas sp.
TACCTGTGAGTTTCATCGTACCAAAAAGTGCATACTTTAGCATCTCTACACTCAAAGTTTTGTTGATACTAGAGAGTATAACGCCACCCACTACACCAAATGCAGCAGACTCAGTAGGAGAAGCGATGCCTGCAAAAATACTCCCCAAAACCGAAACCATCAAAAGAAGAGGTGGGATTATAGCTTTAACTAAGTCCCAGACTTTTACTTCTTCATGTGTTATGATGGCAGGTGCATCATCTGGTTTGAGATATGCACGGATGAGAATGTAGGTGATGTAGAGACTCACAAGTGTAAGCCCGGGTAAAACAGCCCCAACAAACAAGTCACCCACACTCACACTCATAACATCCCCTAAAACTATGAGAATGATTGAAGGTGGTATGATTTGTCCTAGTGTTCCTGAAGCGGCTATGGTTCCAGAAGCTAAACTTTTATCGTACCCTGTGTTTATCATAAGTGGTAGAGCTATAACACTCATCATCACAACTGAAGCTGAGACTATTCCCGTTGAAGCTGCTAAAATAGCCCCAACTAAAACAACACTCACCCCTAAACCACCACGAACACCTTTAAACATGGATGACATTGACATAAGAAGTCGCTCTGCCATGCCTGACTTCTCGAGTATAAGTCCCATCATGATAAAGAGTGGCACAGCCATAAGAGTTGTGTTTGTCATGATGCCATAGATGCGAAATGGCAAGATATTAAATACTTCAAAGCCTAACTCAGGAATGACAAACGCGAACATCATAGCCACCCCACCAAAAGCAAACGCTACAGGGATTCCAAAAAGTAGTAGTGCTAACGCCACCACAAACATGACCAAAGCTATCATGAGGCACTTCTATAAAGTTTTATCTGCCTAAAAAGTTCACTTAGGGCTTGCAGTCCTAAAAACAAAAATGCCAAAGGCATAAGAGACTTGACTATCCATCTATGTGTGAGACCACCTGGATTTGATGAGACTTCGTTTTGTACAAAACTTATCTCCACAAAACCTATACCCACATAAACTAGTAAAGAAGCAAAGGGAAGGATGAAAAAAAGTGTCGCTAGGATATTTACAAGTGCTTTGTTCTTAGGAGAAAAAGTATTATAAAAGATATCGACTCGAACATGAGAGTTCTCTTTTAATGTGTAAGCGATACTCAGCATGATAATGACATCAAAAAGATGCCACTCTAACTCTTGAAGTGAGATAAGTCCACTTGAAAAAAGATAGCGGGCAGTTGCATCATAGACTATGAGAAGTACTAAAAGAGATAGAGTAAACGCAGTGAAATAAGATATATATTTAATTATACTCATTGAATTATCCATATGTATTCAGTAGTGTTTGGATAAAGTTTTTATTAAACCAAAAACTCTGCTTAACGATACTATTTCCAAATAAATCGACATCTCTATCGTTAGAATCTCTACCATGTGGTCGCATATGAATAAAAGAGGTTTGTGACTCTTTTGACAAACTACTAAGTTCTTTAAAACCTCTTTTAGATTTATTTACTATTTTTTTCACCTTACATTTTCCAGAAGCAATTTCATTTTGATAATCAAGCCACTCTTGTTTTATTAACTTCTCTTCTTTTATAGACGGTGACCAAAAAAATGATTTTCCTAAATACTTATCACTCAATGATAAAGAATCATGATAGACGGGAACAAAAAGTATCTTATGAATCATCTCTTTAAAAGTTGACTCATCCCACTCCTCACATATAAATTCTTGTAGTTCCATAGCAGGAAAAGATATTGCTTCTAAGGGCTTATTGTTTTTTCGTCTTACTTTGATTGTCTTAACAATGATACCTAGTTGCTCAAACTCTTTAATATTAGATTTTACACTTTTAAAGCCTATCGCTTTTTTGATGATTGTAGCAATTTGATTTTTACTTCTATTATTTATATTAAGATTAAAAGTATCCGATAATTCTCGTATCGATTCTTTTTCATACCTATTTAGTTGTTTTAATACAGCTGTTTCAAAATCACTAAAATCATCTATGGATAAAGAATCTATAATAGATTCAAATTTTACAGTTTTTTGTAGCTCTTTCCATCGTTGGTTAGTAAAAGACTGTTTTAAAGAAAATGCTCTTTTTAATGCTTCTTCAGATATTTCTACATTTGCTTGAGGGACTAAATCTCTAAATTTTCCATTCTTATCTTTTCCACCACTACCACTTCTAGAAGCAGCTAAAACTTTTGAATCTCCTTCACTTATCTCATGTGCTAAACCATCTAATACTTTTTTTTGAACATTAATCCAGTCATTTTTAATAATAAGTTCATTATTTCCATCATCTAATTTCCATAAGTCCACTTTTTTTATCTCAGAATTACTTATATTATTTTTATCATACAAGTAGTATATAAATAAAACTTTATTAAGCTTTTCTTTCGCATGTGAATTTTGCCAGTTTTCAGAGACTAACTTAGTGTAGCTAATACTACAAACCTTCGTTCTCTCTTTTACTGCTAAGCCTTTTTTTTGCTTTATTAATGGAATTATCTTAAGTTCAACTCCCACTTTTTGAAAGTCTGGTTTTGGTGATGAGTTTGGTTTAATTCCGAACCAATACTCTTCAATTATAGTGCCTATTATACCTTTATTTTGAATACTTACTAGACCCTTAAACTCTGACTTATCTAATATGTCTGAAATTGTTTTTCCCACTAATTTTTGAGAGTAATACAAAATCGATTTTATATTTGAATCATCATACTTAAGAGAAGGTTTCATCTAAGTATCCATTTTTAAAATTGTATGACCAAGTTGTTCGACTATCCCAACAACTAGAGCATTACCCATTAAAAAAGCTCTTTTTGTATCTGTAACTCCAAAAGTGTGATTATCTGGAAACATATTTAATCTTTCTAACTCTAAAGGAATTAATCTTCTATGTTTACCATTTACTAAAACAACATGCTTAAAACGTGAAGCACTTGCACCACCTTCGCCTGTAATTATAGTTCTAGAGGGTTTATCCAGTGCATCTGGAAATCCCATACTTCCTTCAGTATAAAGATATTTATGCCCTGTCGTTTTATGTATCCGTTGTATAGATTTTGCACCTTTTTGATAGTGCCATTTTTTCAATTCTTCATCATTTATATAAAACTCATCAGGAATCTTTTTTTCATCTTCTAAAAAATCACCTAAAACAGTATGTTTTTCCTTATAGTCCACTTCTATTTTAGATGTATAGTAAGTGCCGTTTATCATATAGCCAGCATCTAAAAAAGCATTTTGCTTTGGTTTTTTTTTGTTAAAGTTTTCCGTTATGTCAACAAGGTTATCACTAAGTTTTCCTGTCAAAATATTTTGAGTTTTTATATTTTTAATAGGGAAGGTTTGAGCAAACACACCTTGTGTATTTATAACTTCTTCATAGCCATTATCACTTAAAGTGTTATATGCATTTGTCCCTTTCTTTGATGCAAAGATAAAAACACGTCTACGTCTCTGTGGCATGCCATACTCGCTAGCATTAATAACTCGCCACTCCACACTATAACCTAAAGCATTCAAAGACGACAAGATAATTGCAAAGTCTCGTCCTCTTTGACTAGCTGGTGATTTTAACAGCCTATCTACATTTTCTAGAAGTAGGTATTTTGGACTTTTGTCTTTTTTTTCCAATAAAATTCTATATATTTCCCACCAAAGAACACCTTTTTTACCAATAATTCCATGAGAGTTTTTAAGAGTGCTAGCCACTGAATAGTCTTGGCAAGGGAATCCACCAACGAGTAAATCGTGATCTGGTATCTCTTGAGTATCTACTTCACATATATTTTCATTTGAGTGATTTTCAAAGCCAAACCTAGCACAGTAAATATCTGATGCATGTTGCACCTTTGTAGATGGTTCCCATTGATTACTCCAAACTACTTCAAAGTTTTTATCTTTATTTTTTACTTTATTTAATCCAAGGCGAAAACCACCAACACCGGCAAAAAGTTCAATTGTTTTAATCTTGTTCATATAATTATTTTCTTCCATTATAAATTGCATACTAAACAGTGTTGGATGCTTCATTTTTAAAACCTTTTTATATAAATTATAAAAAGATTTTACACTTAAAAGTTATGTTCTTGTAATTATATTGCAATATGCAATATTTTCAAATCTATATAAAATTCGGAGCATCGTTAGCGAATAGTATAATATCACCCGACTTAGTTTGGTTTGCTAGAACTGCTGTCAGTGAGCTTTTATCTGCTAACATCACTTTTTGTTTCACTTTTAGGTGTTTGTCAAATAGCTCTGCATTTAGTGAGCCAGTTACTATTACTATGTCAAAAACATCATTTATTGCGTTTATTAGTTGCAAATTCAGTTCCTCTCTACTCTCTACTAGTCCTGGCGTTACCATAACTTTTTGTCCACCTTCATGTAAAGAGCAGAGTCTTACACCCTCAAGCATTCCATCAATATTGCCGTTATAACCATCATCTAAGATGAGCTTTCCACCTGCTTTTATCATCTGTAGTCGGTGTTCTACTGGCTCTAACTCTTTTACTGCTTTTGTTATCTCATCATCACTCATACCAAAGCTTTTTGCTATACGAACAGCTACTGCGATGTTCATTGTTTGAAATGAACCTAAGACATCAGTATGGAGTTTAAGAGTTGTATTTTCAAGTGTTATAGTAAAGTCTGTACCATCTAAGCTAGCATTTACATCACTGAGTTCATTACCAAAAAATGTCACTTTATCATGAGGTTCATCTGTAACAGAAGTATGTATAAAAGCTTTTTCTAAACGCGGAGACTGCATAAGTTCAAGTTTAGTTGCTTTGATGTTATCTAATGTTTTGAAGTACTCTATGTGAGCCTCACCAACTTTACCGACAACAACAGTTTGTGGCTCTACAAAAGTGGCAATGTCATAAATATCACCTGTTTCTCTTGCACCTGCTTCACAAACATATATCTCTGTACCTTCAGGTAGTGAGTTGTTCACATCAGCCATTATGCCACCAAGAGTGTTTATACTTCTTGGTGTTGGGTAGACTTTAAACTTTTTACTGAGTATCTCTGCTACAAAGTTTTTTATACTTGTTTTTCCATAGCTTCCTGTAATAGCGATAACCTGAAGCTTATCCATAGATGCTAATTTTCTTTTTGCTTGTTTTTTATAAACCATAAAAAGATATTTCTCTATGATATAAGAGCCGATGTAAGCAAGTGCTAAAGGCATAAATACACCATAGACGGCACAAGCGTCTTTAAGGGTACACAGAACATTTTGAAATAGAGTAAGTCCTACAACAAGGATAAGAAAACGCTTGACTCTCCAAGTAAGCACAAGTTTTTTATCGAGTCTTTTATGCCAAATTATAATAGAAGGCAGTATCGCAAACACAAAG
>JALSMC010000003.1 GCA_026987995.1 Sulfurimonas sp.
ACAAACGAAGCACTTAAAACACAAGCTAGTAAACCTAAACGGGCTCATGCTGCAGTTTTAAGACTTTTTGTAGATGCAAAAGAGCAGATGATTAGTTTTACTAATCCTATCTACTTTGGAAAAGCTTTTATGCAAGATGATTATAATGCTAAAGTTTTTGAGGGTGCTAAAGCTTCCATAGAGAGTGAATTTTCAGGGCTTAAGGGTTCTGTTGATAAGCTTGACGAGGATGACATAGCAGGCTACCATTTTATGATGGGTATGCCTTACTATGAAGATGTTGATGAACTTGGGGAAGACACAACTGCACAACTACTCAAAAAAGTACAGACTTATAAAAAAGGGAAGTTTGTTCTTTTTACTTTAAAGTTAAATGACGATAGTTATTTAGTAGGGTACGACTTGAGCAAACGCACAAAGAAATTTGTTAAAAAGATCGGACGTGCAAATGCAGCTGTTTTACCATATATGATAAGTATAGAAAATGGCCTAGCTTCATCACTTGAAGCGAAGTACTATCTTGCTGTAAGTTATCCACTCTTAACAATGACAGAGTTCACAACCATCGCAACTGTTCCAGGAGCGATAAAAAAAGACTTGAGTAAGCCTTTTAAATAATAAGTATTTAGATTATATAAATATAGCAGGAACTCTTTTCTGCTATGTAATGCCTCTTACGACACTTTCCAAAACTATGTTATAATGACCTTATGAGTAAACTTGATGAAAAGAAAGAGTATATAAGCACATTACGTATTTATTTAGGTTTTATCCTTGCTGTTGTTTTAGCAATTGGTACAGGATTGAGTAAATTGTATATAGCTAAAGATATTAGTATTTTATTTTTTATAGCTATTGGATTAATTTTACTTGCTATTTTTGTATTTATAAAAATTAATACAAAATTACATCAAGAGATTAAAAGTTTAAGGGATTTATAATGGATTTAGCAACAGGTTTAATAATTATTGTAGCACTTGCATTTGCTTATATGATTGTGGATGGTGCATATACTTTTATTCGTGATGATGCTTAGTATAAGAGAACACTCTTATACCATTTTAGCTTCGCGTTTACCCTCTTTAATCTCACCTATTAGGTAAGAACCATCAGCTTTTGCAAGTACTGCATCGACATTCTTATCTTCTATTACAAGTATCATTCCAACACCCATATTAAAAGCTCTAAACATCTCTGAACGCTCTATATGTTCACTCATAAGCTCAAAGATAGGAAGAACACGGATATCTGACTCTTTAACTTCTGCCATAAGATTCTCAGGAAGAACACGTGGTAAGTTTTCAACTATACCACCACCAGTGATGTGTGCCATTGCAACTATCTCATTTTTCAACTCTTTAAATAGTTTTACATAAATAGTTGTTGGCTCTAGTAGTGCTTTAATAAGTGTAGTTCCATTAAAATCATCTTCAAAGTTTAGCTTCATCTTTTCAAAAAGAACTTTTCTCGCTAATGAAAAACCATTTGAGTGTAGTCCTGAGCTTGGAAGTGCTATGAGTTTATGTCCTGCTCTTACAAGTGAGACTCTATCCATCTCTGATTTTTCACAAACACCTACAGCAAAACCAGCAAGGTCATAGTCATCCTCAGAGTACATACCAGGCATCTCAGCAGTTTCTCCACCTATGAGAGCACATTCACTGCGTTTACAGCCTTCTGCTATACCTGCTACTACATTTGTCGCGTTTACAACATCAAGCTTACCAGTTGCATAGTAGTCTAGGAAAAATGAAGGTGTTCCAAAGTTACAAAGGAGGTCATTAACACACATCGCTACTAAGTCAATTCCTACAGTGTTATGAATACCGCTGTCAATAGCGAGTTTTAGTTTTGTACCAACACCATCAGTTGCTGCAAGCATTACAGGTTCTTTAAAACCAGTAGGGAGTTCAAACGCACCAGCAAATGAACCTATACCACCCATTACACCTGGAATACGAGTACTTTTTACTAAAGGCTTGATATTTTCAACAAAACTAGCTCCAGCATCTATGTCAACACCGGCATCTTTATAACTAATTTGACTCATTTTTTGTCTCTTCTTCTTTTTTTTCAGCTTCTGGTAAATCACACTGCTTTGTAATAATACAAAGAGGACAGAACTTTGTAAATCCTGCAATAAGAGGAATAACACCTAAATAGAACCATGCATTGCCAGTTATAATACCAGTTGCTATAAGTGCAACACCAAGAGCCATACGAAATTTACTACAAAATGATCTTACTTTGTTATAATCCATTGAAAATACCTTTATGTTTTTATAAATATTTCGTAATTATATCTATATTAAGTAAAATTAATCCAAAAAAGGATAAAATCGCGATAATAAATAAGGAATAATTAATATGAAAGAATTTATATATAACGAAATGATGGTTCATGTAGCTGTTTGTAGTAATAAAGTACCCGAGAATGTTTTAATCATCAGTAATAATGCAGATGGTTTTGTAACAGAGATGAAAAAACATGACTCGATTTCTTATGAAGTAATCGCTGCAACTGCAAATGCTCTACGTGAAGTAAAAGATGGTGCTTTTGATGTTGTTATCAGTGAACTTGATTCTGATGCTGCTGTTTTAGCTCACTTTAATCGTGTTTTAAAAGAAGATGGTCTCTTAGTTACTAAGCACCCATCTTTAGATGATGTTGAAGCAAATACTCAGATTATGCAAATTTTAGGTAAATATACTAAAATTATTATGCCTTTTAACTTAGGAAATGGTGAGACTGCACTTTTAGCATCTAAAGAGTACCACCCAACTGCAGATATCATTCTTCATAGAACTGATATGCTTGATGGTTTAGAGTACTACAACTGTGATGTTCACCCAGCTGCATTTGCAATGGGAAACAACATTCGTAAAGCATACTTAGGTGTAATCAAAAACTAATGGCTTATGAGTATGCTATCGCACTTACTGGAAGTATCGCTACTGGAAAAAGTACTGTAGCTTCGCTCTTAGCACTAAATGGTATGCGCATCATTGATGCGGATACTATCTCACATGAGATACTAGATGCTTCTGCCTCTTGGGTGGAAGATACTTTTGGAAAAGAGTACCTGCGTTTAGGTAAAGTCAATCGTCCTAAACTTGGAACACTAGTCTTTTCAGATGATGTGGCTAAAAAGACTCTTGAAGATTTTTTACATCCTAAAATTCAAGCAGAAATACTCAAACGCAGTGAGCGACAAGATAGATTAAAGTTTCCCTATCTCATCGACATCCCACTTTTCTTTGAAAACTCTAACTATGATATACAAGACAGTGTTGTTGTTTTTACTCCAGCAGAGGTACAACTTGAGCGTTTTATGAAGCGAAATGGTTACAGCGAAGAAGAGTCACTCAAACGCATAGCTACACAGTTTCCAATTCAAGAGAAAAAAGATAGAGCGACTTGGGTTATAGATAACTCTAGTACACTTAAACATTTGCAACAAGAGTGTGAAGATTTTGTGGCTATTATTAAAGAGAAATATTTAAAGTAGAGGTACTTACAGATGAACTTGAGCAAATACAGTGCAAGTGGTAATGATTTTGTTATATTTTCAGACGAGAAAAAAGAAGATAGAACAGAGTTGGCAAAAGTACTATGTCATCGCCAAAATGGCGTTGGTGCTGATGGTTTAATAGTTATAGTACCTAATGATAAGTATGACTTCGAGTGGGAGTTCTATAACGCAGATGGAAGTCTTGCTGATATGTGTGGTAATGGAAGTCGAGCAGCCGCTCACTATGCTCTCAACCATGGTAAAGCTAAAGAAATTATGAGCTTTATGACTGGTGCTGGTGTGATAAACGCAGAGGTACGTGAGAACACTCCTAAGGGTGCGATGGTTAAAAGTGAACTCACTCCTCCCGTTATAATTGAGAAAAATATAAACTATAATGATAAAAACTGGTGGCTGATAAACACAGGTGTACCTCATTTAGTCTGTATGCAAGATAATGTAAATAGTTTTGATTTAGTAGAAGCGAGAGAGTTACGTCACAAATACAATGCAAATGTAAATATCTGCTGTGTTGTGGGTGAAAATCTACAAGTGAGAACTTATGAACGCGGTGTTGAAGATGAAACATTAGCTTGTGGCACAGGAATGGCTGCTTGTTTTTATAGAGCACTACAAGAGCAAGAAGTCGCTGAGTCTATAGAAGTGTATCCTACAAGTGGTGAAACACTTTATCTTGGTGTAAACGAGAGAACTATTACATTTATGGGTAGGGTTGTTAATACTTTTAATACGGAGTGGGAAGTTTAGTCAGGTTAAGTTTGTTGAGAACTGGGACTTAAAGTCCAGCTGCCTCAACAATCTTCGCTTGATTATCAGTTATAAGAGGTTCAACAACTTCATCAAGAAGTCCACCACTCATAATTTCGTTTAAGCGGTAAAGAGTAAGGTTGATTCTGTGATCACTCATACGGTTTTGTGGGTAGTTGTAAGTACGAATACGTCCACTTCTATCACCACTTCCTACTTGTGCTGCACGTTCTGCCGCATTTTCAGACTGTTGTTCTTGCATCTGAAGGTCATAAAGTCTAGCTTTAAGAACTTTCATCGCTTTTTCACGGTTTTTATGCTGTGACTTTTGGTCTTGGTTAGTTACTACTAAACCAGATGGTAAGTGAGTAATTCTAACTGCGGAGTCGGTAGTATTTACTGACTGACCACCACATCCAGAAGAACGCATAACATCAATCTTTAAGTCTTTATCTTCAATGACTACTTCAACATCATCAACTTCAGGCATAACTGCTACTGTAATTGCTGATGTGTGAACACGTCCTTGAGATTCTGTTTGTGGAACACGCTGAACTCTATGAGTTCCGCCTTCGTATTTCAAACGACTATAAACCTGTTCACCCTTGATAAGGGCAGTTATCTCTTTATATCCGCCTGCATCAGAGGGAGATGAAGATAAAAGCTCTATCTTCCATTCTCTTAAGTCAGCATAACGAGTATACGCATCAAATAAGTCACCTACAAAGATTGCAGCTTCATCACCACCAGCACCAGCACGAAGTTCCACGATGATATTTCTATCGTCATTTGGGTCTTTTGGTAGTAGTAGGACTTTTATCTCTTCTTCGAGTTCTGGTTTACGAGGTTCAAGTTCTTTGAGTTCCTCTTTTGCCATCTCACCCATTTCTGCATCACCGAGCATATCTTTAGTATCAGCGATATCTGCAACGAGTGCTTGATATTCTTTTGCTTTTTCAACAATAGGTAAAAGGTTTGATTGTTCTCTTGAGAGGTCTGTCATGCGTTTGATGTCAGAAGTGATATCAGGTGAACTCAGCAATTCGCCGAGTTCATTATAGCGTGTGATAAACGGAGTTAGTTTATCTGCGAGCATAATTTATGCTCTGATTATATAGCGTTTACAGATTTGTGTAGACGACTTACTTTTCTAGCAGCAGTCTCTTTTTTAAGAATACCTTTGCTTACGAATTTATGAATCTGTTGGTTAGCAATTTTGAATGCAGCTTGTGCTTCTTCTTTGTTACCAGCTTCAACTGCTGAGTTTACATCTTTAACTATGTTTTTAAGACGAGTTCTGTAAAAACGATTACGTTCAGTACGAACGAGTGTTTGACGAATTCTCTTTATTGATGACTTGTGATTTGCCATTATGAGTCCTTTTTGGAATTTAAGTTCGCAATAATAGCTTAAAAATAATTAAAATTAAGTTAAAGGGTGGTAAAATGCTCTAATTCGTGTGACCGTTCGCACAAAGCAAGCAAATAAGGGAGCAAATCCTCCCGTTGGTCTGAGTCCATTTTTTGCTTGCTTCGTGCAAACTACATTAAACAATTAAAGATTTTACAATAAAATAGGGGAAAAAGATTATGAAACTATTCGGAACAGACGGTGTAAGAGGTGAAGCAGGTACATTTTTAAGTGCTGAAGTTGCTATGAAAGTGGCAATGGCCGCTGGAATACATCTTAAAAGTAAGGCTGTGACAAATAGAATCTTGGTTGGTAAAGATACTCGTCGTAGTGGTTATATGATAGAAAATGCTATTGTGTGTGGGCTAACGGCTATTGGGTATGATGTTATACAGGTTGGACCAATGCCTACTCCTGCCATCGCTTACATCACTCAAAATATGCGTTGTGATGCGGGAATTATGATATCTGCTTCACATAACCCTTATGAAGACAATGGCATAAAGTTTTTTGATGGACATGGAGATAAACTTCCTAGTGAAGTAGAAAAAAGTATAGAAGATATTTACTTTGATGCTCAAAAAATTCAAGAAGCACAAGTTACTGGTACTAAGATAGGAAAAGCAAAACGGATCGATGATGTTATAGGGCGCTATATTGTGCAACTTAAAAACTCTTTTCCAGTTGAGATGACACTTCAAGGGATGCGTATAGTTCTTGACACGGCAAATGGAGCGGCTTATAAGGTAGGACCAACTGTTTTAGAAGAGTTGGGTGCTGAAGTTATCATCCTTAACAATAAACCTGATGGGTATAACATCAATGAAAATTGTGGAGCGCTGCATCCTAAAGGTGTTAGTGATGCTGTTATTGAGTTTAGAGCTGATTTGGGGATTGCTCTTGATGGAGATGCTGATAGACTTGTAGTAATTGATGAAAAGGGTGAGGTTGTTGATGGGGATCAGTTAATCGGTGCTCTTGGGGTTCATCTCAACGAGAGAGGATGTCTTAAAGGCAAGGGAGTTGTAGCAACTGTTATGAGTAACCAAGGTCTCGGTGACTATATGGATGCAAATGGTCTTAAACTTTGGCGTTCAAATGTTGGAGATAAACATGTCTTGGAGATTATGAAACAAGAGGGAATCAACTTCGGTGGAGAGCAGAGTGGACATGTCATCATGCATGACTTTGCAAAAACTGGAGATGGACTTGTGAGTGCCTTACAAGTTCTTGCTCTATTGTTAGCGAAGAAAGAGAAGGCTTCAGAGGTACTACGACCTTTTAAACTTTACCCTCAAAAACTTGTAAACCTTCGTGTGAAAAATAAGATTCCTCTCAATAGCATAGAGGGATTGTCTGAAAAACTGACTGCACTTGAAGCAGAAGATATCCGCCATTTAGTGCGCTACTCAGGAACTGAAAATAAACTTCGTATTTTACTTGAAGCAAAAGATGCAAAACTTATGAATACTCGTATGGATGAAATGAGCGAGTTCTTTACAAAAGCTTTAAATGCCTAATCATACTCTGCGTTTAACCGCTGTCCTGTTTTTTACTTTAATAGGGGTTTTTATTATAGACCAAAATATTAAAATGCTTTTTGTGGATGGCTTTCGTTACTATAGTGAATATTTTGATTTGATACTTGTTTATAATAAAGGTGTAGCATTTTCTATGTTCGCATTTTTACAAGACTATCTAAAATACATACAATTAGTTTTAGTTACTGGTGTTTTAGTTTATGTGTTTTTCTTAAAAAAACTCTGTTATGCCATACCTGCAGGGCTTTTACTCGGTGGGGCTTTTTCAAATATTTATGATAGATTTATTCATGGTGGGGTTGTTGATATGTTTTACTATCATGCTTGGCCTTACCCTATCTTTGGGCTTCATGGTTTTGCAGTTTTTAACTTTGCAGATGTGATGATAGATGTAGCAGTTATCTGGATACTCATTTTAAATTTTAAGTCGCATCTTTGTAAAAGCTAATTAAAAGCAGTTTTTTGATAATATACAGCAAAATAATAGTTATTTAATTGACTAAGAAACATAAAATAAAGGAAATTGATGGAAATCAAATCAAATAAAATCGACAGTGCAAATGCAGAAATCTCTGCTACAATCTCAATGGATGAGGTAAACGCCAACTTAGAAAAGATAGCAAAACAACTGAGTAAAACTGCTAGTGTTCAAGGTTTCCGTAAAGGTAAAGTTCCTGTTGCAATCGTGAAAAAACAGTATGGTCAAAAACTTGTAGAAGATGCAGAAGCTGAAGCACTTCGCGAAGTAATGGCTGCTGGTTTAAAAGAACTTGACATCTCTAACGAGTCTTTAATGGGTGAGCCTAATATCACTAAGTTTGACAAAAGCGATGACAAGATAGAAGTATCTATAAAAGTTGCAACTCGTCCAAGTATAGAGTTAGGTGATATCACTAAGTCTGTTCCTGATTTTAAAAAGCCTGCTATATCTGCTAAAGATGTAACTGCAAGAGTGAAACAATTAGCTGAGCAAAATGCTCCTTTAGTTGACATCAAACGCAACCGTAAGATGAAAGAGGGTGACACTGCTGTTATCGACTTTGAGGGTTCTATTGATGGTGTTTTATTTGATGGTGGGGCTGGTAAAGATCATGCACTTCTTTTAGGTTCTAACTCTTTTATTCCTGGTTTTGAAGAGCAACTTATCGGTGTGAAACGTGATGAAGAAGTAGTTATTAAAGTTACTTTTCCTGAGAACTACGGTGGGGATTTAGCTGGTAAAGATGCTGAGTTTAAAGTAAAAGTAAATCAAGTTCAAGTAAAAGAAGAAGTTGAGATTAACGATGAACTAGCAAAGAAAATGATGCCAGGTGAAGAGAACGCTTCTTTGGAAGAACTTACAAAACAAGTGAAAACTCAGTTAGAAAATGAAGCACTTGGAAAACTTTATAACGAAGACTTAAAGCCAAAACTTCTTGACAATTTAGTAGAGAGCCTTACTTTTGACCTTCCAGAGTTTGTTGTTGAACAAGAGATTGATATGGCACTCAACAAAAAAGCGGGAACTATGACTGAAGAAGAAGTTCAAGAACTTCGTGATTCTAAAGAGAAACTAGATACTCTTCGTGAGACTTTCCGTGAGGATGCTGTTAAAAGTGTAAGAGCTACATTTATCATCGATTCTATTGCAATCGAGAAAGGTGTGCAGATAGAAGAGCAAGAAGTTATGCAAACTATCTACTACGAAGCAATGCAGATGGGTCAAGATCCTCAAAAAGCTTATGAGCAGTATAAAGAAGCGGGTTACTTACCAGCTATCCAGATGTCTATGGTAGAAGATAGAGTTTTATCTGGTCTACTTAACGATAAGATAGCATAAGTTATGTCTTATATTCCATATGTAGTTGAAAAATCTGGACGAGGTGAGCGTTCTTATGACATCTTTTCTCGTTTATTAAAAGATAGAATTATCATGCTCAGTGGAGAAGTTAACGATCAGGTTGCTTCTACTATCGTTGCACAGCTTTTATTTCTTGAAGCAGAAGATCCTGAAAAAGATATCTACTTCTATATCAACTCCCCGGGTGGTGTTGTAACTGCTGGAATGGCTATTTTTGATACTATGAATTATATTCGTCCTGCTGTTGCTACTATTTGTATCGGGCAAGCGGCTTCTATGGGGTCATTTTTACTTACAGCGGGTGAAAAAGGTAAGCGTTATGCGCTTCCTCATGCTCGTATTATGATTCACCAGCCTTCAGGTGGTGCTCAAGGTCAATCTTCTGACATTCAGATTCAAGCGGCTGAAATACAGCGAATGAAAGATGAACTTAATGGAATTATTGCTAAAAATACAGGACAAACTATCAAGCAAGTTGAAAAAGATACAGATCGTGATAACTTTATGAGTGCAGCAGAAGCACAAAAATATGGTATGATTGACGAAGTACTAATAAAGAACGATAAAAAGTAAGGATAACTAAATGGCAGGAACTCTTAGAAGTAGAAAGCGTAGAAACATAGATGATACTGTGGAGGAAGCACCTACTAAACAAGCACCTGCTATTGAACCTTTAGGTGTAAGTCATGCAACAAGTGATATCGAAATTTATGCCAAAGAAGTGCTCCACTCCCTTATATCTGACAACTTACCTCCTACTCCAAATAACTTTTCACTCTATTTTGATAGACTTTTAGAAGAAAAAAGTGATAATTTACGTAAGCAGATACATGCTATGTTAGAGCTAGAAGAGAGTAATGATGCTGAAAATAGTATTCAACTAGAGCAAACACTTAAGCAAGGGTTTAGTTCTATAAAAGGTCTTCTAGCAACTACTGCAAATCTTTATAAAAATATGTCTTTAATGACAAAAATCTTAGAGCAACGTAAAAAAGAACTAGGGAGTCATCCTGCAGCTCAAGAAGCGATAGGAATTATTACGACACTTGAAGGTGATGTAGACAAGCTCAACTCAATTTTAAAAACACAAAGTTCTCAGATGAAAACTATTTATGATGATACTGCGAAGATTGTCAAAAAAGTAGAAAATGAAACTATTTTTGATAATCAATATGGGGTTTATAATAAACGCTATCTTCTGACTAAGTTAGAGCAAGAAATGGGGCTAGTTAAAGAGTTCAACCATACCAGTTCTCTTATAATGATAGAGCTATCAAGAGACTTGAAAAAGAGTATAAACAACGAAAAAGCAACTCTTTTAATGACAAGAACAATCGCTAGACTACTACTCAAAACATCAAGAAGAAGTGATATTGTTGCTCATTATGGGAAGGGTGTATTTGTGATGTTACTCAAGCATACAGATATTAAGAGTGCTGAAAAAGCGAGTGAAAGACTATGCGATTTAGTATCAAACTCGAACTTTTTCTTAGCCGATCGTGAAATTCAACTCAAAATTTCTATCGGGGTAACAAATGTAGATTGTGTTTATTCTGTTGAAGAGATAATAGTGAGTGTAATGGATGGAATTGAAGCAGCATACACAAAAAAAGATGTAGACTACGCTGTATCTTTAAGAACTTAGTAAAGTATGATGAAACTAACAATAATAGAATACCCAGATAAAAAACTGCGTTTAAAATCCGAAGAAGTAAAGGTATTTGATGCTAATCTTCATGCTTTACTAGACTCTATGAACGACATAATGATAAATACAAATGGGATTGGACTTGCAGCAATTCAAGTTGAGCATCCTGTTCGTGCAATCCTTTTAAATATTCCTGATGAAGACAATGAGCAGCCTCCTGAGAACTTATTAGAGCTTATCAATCCTGTTATTACTAAAAGTAGTGGTGAAATTCTTTATGATGAAGGGTGTTTGAGTGTCCCTACTTTTTACGAAGAGACAAAACGTGCTGAATTTTTAACACTTAACTATCAAGATAGAGATGGAAATACTAAAGTGATTGAAACTGAGGGTCTTGTAAGTATTGCTATTCAGCATGAAATGGATCATTTAGAAGGTATTTTGTTTATAGATAGACTCACCGCTTCACGTAGAAGAAAGTTTGAAAAAGAGTACAAGCGTATGCTAAAAAGTAGAAAATCAAAAAGAAGATCTTAAAGTATGGCATATTGTCATACTTATCCCCAATAGAAAAAAAATCCGTTATTATTTAAACAATCGAATAAAAGGTTGTTATTATGAAAAAAGTTTTTTGTGCCACTTATGAAGGTATAGATGCAAAAGTTGTTACAGTCGAGAGTACTTTAACAAAGGGTTTACCCTCTTTTGGTCTTGTTGGAAAAGTAAGTATGGAGATAAACGAAGCAAAAGAGCGTGCTAAATCAGCTCTTCTGTCAAATGATTTTAAATTTCCGCCTAAAAGAATAACAATAAACTTAGCACCGAGTGATTTGAAAAAAGAGGGAAGCCAGTTTGACCTAAGTATGGCACTTCTTATCGCTATATATGACTTAGAAGAGGAGTTAGAAGATTGGTTTGTCTTTGGTGAACTTGGGCTTGATGGAGCCGTTAAAGAGAACAAACAACTGTATCCACTTCTGCTCTCGCTTGCAAATCAAGATATTATACAAAGAGCGATAGTTCCTTTTGAATCCTTAGAAAAACTCTCAAAAATTCCTAATGTATCTTTTTATGGTGTAAAAACTTTAAATGAAGCAGTCGAGCTTCTTCGTAATCAAGCAACAGCAACTCCAAGTATGAGTAAGTCTGAGATAGAGTACCCCTCTTATGCAGTGGCAAATGAGAAATACTACTATGTAAAAGAGTATGATGAAGATTTTATAGATGTAAAAGGGCAAGAGGTAGCAAAAAGGGCTGCTCTAATCAGTGCAGCAGGTTTTCATAACATCATCTTCGAGGGCAGTCCTGGTTGTGGCAAGAGTATGATAGCGTCACGACTACGTTTCATACTTCCTTCTATGAGTACAAATGAAATTCTTGAACTTGCGAAACTCCAAGTTTTAGATGATAAAGAGCCACTCTTTAAACCCCATAGAAATATGCAAACAGTGCACCACACTTCTACAAGTGCAAGTGTCTTTGGTGGGGGCAGTCATAAGGCAAAAATAGGTGAAGTTGGATTAGCACATAATGGGATACTTTTTTTTGATGAACTACCACACTTTTCTAAAGCAGTTTTAGAATCATTAAGAGAGCCAATGCAAGATGGAAAAATACGAATATCTCGTGTGAATTCTAAGGTCGAGTACCCTGCTGACTTTCTCTTTATTGGAGCGATGAATCCTTGTCCTTGTGGAAATCTTCTTAATGAGTTTAAAGAGTGTAGGTGTAATGAGTTAGAGATTCAGAGGTATAAAAATAGACTCTCAGATCCTTTCTTAGACAGAATAGACCTGAATGTAGTGATGCAAAATGTATCTCCATCAGATAAACCGAGTTTGAGTTCTAAAGAGATGCATAAGCAAGTTGTTCAAACTCACATCATAAACAAAAAACGCGGACAAAAAAGTTTTAATGCTAAGCTGAGTGATAAAGAGATAGAGAAGTTTTGTATTTTAGATATGCAAGCAAAAGAGACATTAGATATGGCAGTGAGTCGTTTTAGTTTATCTTTTAGAAGTATTAAAAAGGTGCAAAAAGTAGCTCGGACTATTGCTGATTTAGATGAAAGTGAGAGTATACAAAAGAAGCATCTTTTAGAGGCTCTTTCATATAGGCGACGTTAAAAGTTATACGTTGTAATACGTCGCGTTTGGATGGTAAACAACAAGAGCTGATGTAGATTGCTCAGGATGTATCTGAAAAGTTTCACTCAGTTCTATACCAAACTCTTCAGGCTTTAAGAGATTAAAAAGAGGGCGGTTAAGTTCAAGGTCAGGACAAGCTGCATAACCAAAACTATAACGGCTTCCTTGATACTTGTTCATCTGAACATCCGCAAGTGTTGGCTTTTCACCCTCAGCGATATTAAGGTCAAGTCGAACTTGCTTGTGTGCTATCTCCGCTAAAGCTTCAGCGAGTTCAACACCAAGACCATGAAACTGGTAGTACTCAGTATAGTTGCCCTCATCGTAGATAAGACGCTCAGCATCGCTTAGTTTAGCTCCTGCACTCACACAACTTAAAGCGATAACATCATGTCTATCAGAGTGAAAGAAGTCGCTTAGGGCACGGTGAGGTGCTTTTCTTTGGCGTGGAAAGGTAAATATTTCTTCTGCTCGATCAATAACTTTGTCAAGTGGCTCACGGTTAATCTCATCTTCGCTAAAATACCCCTCATCCTCATGAAAAATAAGAAGAGAATCATCATCACTCCTACATGGCCAATAACCATAAATAATAGTAGGTTCAAAAAGCTTCTCATCTAAAAACTGTTTTTTGAGTTTTTCATAAGCCGGCCAAACTACTTCATCAAGTTGTTTTTGGTAAGCCTCTTTTTCCATGCCTTTAGAGCTATAACCCCAACGAGATTTAAAAAGGATTTTATGGTTTATCCACTCAAATGCCATCTCTATCTGCTGTTGTGTGAGTTTTATCTCTCGGCGTCCCCAAAAAGGAGGAGTAGGAACTTTCACATCTCTATTTGGCATTTTAAGTTCTTCAAATGGAGGAATTATTATCGCTTCTTTAACAACTCTCTCGATTATGGGAGCATCGGGGTGCAAGTTAGTATCCATATTTCCAGCTTCGATGCGACTCATAGCGGTAACACCATCAAAGGCATCTTTACAGTAAAAAATAGGACCATCATAAGCAGGGCGACAGAAGTCATCTATAAAGTTACGAGTTAATGCTGCCCCACCTAAAAGTATAGGAATGGTGATTCCTTTTTCTTTGAGTATCCCTAAGTTTTCAAGCATAACTTGAGTTGATTTTACTAGTAATCCACTCATCCCTAATGCAGAGACATGACCTTGATCCATATTTTCTAAAAAGGTATCGAGGTCAACTTTTATACCAAGGTTATTTACCTTAAAACCATTGTTGGAGAGAATGATATCTACAAGGTTTTTCCCAACATCATGTACATCACCCTTTACAGTACCCAGTGCCAGTGTTGTGTCAACATCTTTTTCAACTTTTGGCAGGTGAGGGTTAAGATGATCAACCGTTTTTTTCATAGTCTCAGCTGATTGGAGTACAAATGGCAGTTGCATTTGACCACTACCAAAGAGTTCTCCAACTACTTTCATCGCATCAATAAGAATCTCATTTACGATAACCTCAGGCTTTATCTTGTGGCGAGCTTCCTCAACTAGAGGAATCATTCTATCTTTATCCCCATCCATGAGAAGTTTAGCGATTTTTTCTTCATCACTCATAGCAAGATACTCTTCATCAACTGCATCATTATCAACTGCTTCTTTAGTACTAAAATGCTCTATGAATGTAAAAAGTGCCTCTCCGTTTGGTTTACGGTTAAAAATAAGGTCATCACAAATCTCTTGTTCTTCTTTTGGAATTTTGTTCAGAGGAATGATATGTTTTACATTGATGATAACAGAAGTTAAACCAGCTTGTACACAGTGGTGTAAAAACATAGAGTTCAGGTATGGTCGTGCATCTTTGTCAAGTCCAAAAGAGATGTTTGAGAGTCCTAAAATAGCCCCAACTTCAGGGTGCTTTTTACGAAGTCCTCTAATTGCTTCGATGGTATTAATACCCGCTTCAAAATACTCTGCATCACCTGAACCAAGCGTAAATGTAAGAAGGTCAAAAACTAAATCTTCTTTTTTAAGACCATGGCGATTTGTAGCGAGGTCTATGATACGGTCGGCAACTTTGAGTTTATCTTCTATACTCTTTGCCATTCCAACTTCATCTATAGTCAGACAAACGAGTGAAGCTCCATATTTTTTAGCAAGTTGACAGACTGCATCAAATTTTGGTTCACCATCTTCAAGATTCACAGAGTTAAGTATCGCTTTTCCACCGATGTTTTTAAGAGCGGTTTCAAGACCTTTGGTTTGTGTTGAGTCTGGCATAAGAGGAAGTGCTATCTTTTGTGCATACATCCCCATGACCGCATTCATATCTTTTGTTTCATCTCGACCTGCAAAACCGACATTTACATCGACTAAGTGAGCTCCTGCACGAACTTGTTGCTGTGCAACTGAGAGAGTCCCCTCGTAATCTTCAGCTAGTAAGAGTTCTCTAAAGGCTTTAGAACCCGTCGCGTTTGAGCGTTCTCCTATGAGAAGAGGAGCTGGTTCTTGCATGAGTTCTACTGTGTTAAAGAGTGAAGCTACTGCGTTTGGATGACTTCCTGTTGCTGGTTTTGGTGTTTTGTCACTCACTGCGTTTACAAGAGCTCGGATGTGTTGGGGTGTAGTTCCACAACAGCCTCCTAAAAAGCTAACGCCATCATACTGTAAGAATTTTTCTTGCTGGACTACAAATTCATCAGGTCCCATCGGGTAGTAAGTATAACCACCACGGTTTTGAGGGAGTCCTGCATTTGCATGAACACTGATTGGTTTATGCCAAAGTTCTGAGAGTGTTTTTACATGCTTAAGAACTTGTTCTGGTCCCGTTCCACAGTTAAATCCAAGACTTAAAATGTCAAAAGGCTCTAAAATAGTCGCTATCGTTTGTGCATCTGTACCGATAAGCATAGTTCCACTTAGCTCAATAGTTACAGAAATCATGATGGGGATTTCTACCTCTTTTTGGCGATTTGCTTCTTGACAGGCATGCAAAGCGGCTTTTATCTGCAGGGGATCTTGACATGTCTCTAGTAAAAATATATCTACACCACCATCGATGAGTGCTTTACAAAAATCAGTGTATCCCTCATACATAGTGTCGTAGTCTATATGTCCAAGAGAAGGAAGTTTAGTCCCAGGTCCTACACTTCCAAGACAAAAACGCGGTTGCTCTGGTGTTGAGAACTCTATACACTTCTCTTTTACAAGTCTAGCACCAGCTTCTGTAAGCTCATATGCACGATGCCCTATCTGGTACTCATCTAAAACCCAAGAGAAAGAACCAAAGGTGTTTGTCGTGATAAAATCAGCACCAGCAGTAAGGTAGGCATGGTAGATTTCCTCTAATACTTCAGGTGCAGTTACATTGAGTAACTCATTACAGCCCTCATTGCCTTCCCAAGCAGCTTCACTTATCTGGTCATCGCGTTGTTGGAGTTGTGTACCCATAGCCCCATCTATGATGAGAGGGCGTTTTTTTATAGTTTCTAGTATGTATTTTTTTGTATTCATATGATAAGACTCGAGTTTAAATTATTGACTCTATTTTAGCAAAATTGTCCATAAAAATTACTTTTTAGTAAATATCTATTTTAGTCTTAAGTTTATAATTGGAAATATACAATATAATCTAACATGACATTTTGTAAATAAAACACAATAAGGAGTTTATGATGATAAAAAAAGCTTTAATTGGTAGCTTAGTAATAGCTACATTACTGTTGAGTGCTTGTGGTGATGCTAATAGCGAAGGAGAGGATGCTTTAGTTACACAGCAGCTCTTAGATCAGGGAGAGTTTCAGCAGGTTATCTCAAGAGTAGAACCTACAGCTAATACGAATGAAGACTATTTGACATTAGCAGCTGCATATATGGGGAAGGCCGGTTTTAGTCTCTCTCAAATTATAGGTATTGTAGCCACAAGTGCTACAGCTACAGGAGGAAATGAGTTTTCATCATTTATAGATAATGCCTCAAACAATAGTACTCCAACAGCATTAGCTGATTTAGAGACGGCAGTAATTTACTATAAAAAAGTAGTTCAAGATAAATGCCTGGATAATAATGCTACTCTTGGAGCAGCAGAAGCAGATTTATGTCTTTATGTTGGTCTAGCAAATGTTTCGAGTACAGCAGTAACCTTTGGGTATATTTCCGATGATGTTACAGTTTTATCTGATAATACGGGAAAAGTTGATGATAAGTTAACTGCTTCAACATGTGCTTTAGAATATGCCTTTAATGATGGAAATATGTCTAATGCTGGTTGTAATGCTTCGGCTGAATCAAATGTAACTTTTACTGAGAGTAATCGTACTTACAGTGATATTAACATCACTGTAAATGCTAAAGTTTTTGAGTATTTAATAACAGCACCTAATACAACTACAGGTGTGCGAAGTACAGCACTTACAAATGGAAAATGTACTCTAACTAGTTTTGCTACAAGGGTAGATGATAGTAATGAAACAGGTTATTATCCTTGTCCTTTAAATGAGAGTAGCGATGTAAATAAGACAGACATTACAACAGATGAAATACTCGTCAATGCACTTAATGAAGGTCTTGATTCTATTGGTGCTTCTGTTTCTACTGATGTTCAATCTGATATTGATAAGTTTAAAGAAGAGATATTAGTGGCGAATGGTAGAAATATTACGGATGCAAATACAACGATAACCACTGCAGATATCATCGCATATCTTAATGCTAACAATTAAATAAAAAAGGAGAATAAAAATGAAAAAAATAGTTCTTACAGCACTTATAGGTGCTACGACTTCACTAATGGCACTCGGTGCTGAACATGCATACCTTTACAAGGACCCAAGAATAATGGGAATGGGTGGTGCAAATATAGCTGTTGGTGGTTACTCAACATCAGTATTTTCAAATCCAGCAGGTCTCTCAAGTATAGATAAAGAAGAGGGTCTTGTTGTGGATTTATTTAGTTTAGGAATGAGTGCAAGTTCTCAAGCTCAGGAGTTTATTTCAGATATTGATAGTGCAGGACAGGATACAACAAAAATAGAAGAAGTTCTTCAAAAATATAGTGGCGATGCTTTTAATGTATCAGTAAATAACTATAGTGCTATTTCAAAAAATTCGGACTCTTTTGCTTGGACTATAGGAATTATAGCAGCAGTAGATGTTAACTATATAGTTCATGCAAATGGTAGTGCAAATGGAGCAGCACTTGAAGTTGCGGGAAGAACTTATGGAGGTGTTATAACTGGGATTTCAAAAGGTTTTCACACTAGTATTGGAGAGTTTGATATCGGTTTTGGTGCAAAATTTATCACACAAAAATCTTATGAAGGGCCTATATATACTTCTGATTTAACACAAGACAATGCACTCGAGAACCTTCAAACTAAATATGAAAAAGAATCTTCAGGTATAGCTGGAGACCTTGGTGTAACCTATAAACCTTTTGGGAAAGATAATTTTTGGAACCCTGCATTTGGTGTGAGCTTGTTAAATATTGGAAGTATGAGTATGGATGATAACTATGGTGGGCAGCCAATGACTGTAAACTTAGGTGCTTCTATCACACCCGAAGTTAGTTTTTTGAGTAAACTAGTTTTTGCAGTTGATTATGTGGATGTAATGAATGCGAGTACAACTAGGGTTTATACATATGCTGCTGATATTGTTATGTATGAAGATTATACTGAAAGTGATCCAATGAAACGTTTACGTATTGGTGCTGGTTTTGGTCTGGTAAATAATTCATGGTTTTCCTTGACACTCAACACAGGTCTTTACAATAAAAGCTATACGGCAGGGATTGATATGGCATTATCAGTTGTAAAGTTAAATATAGCAACATATGAAGAGCAGATAGGAACAGGTGCAGCAGATGTTCCAGATAGAAGATATATGGCACAGCTTGGTATAGGCTGGTAAAATCACATTTTAATCACAAATAAGTATGAGTAATAATAATTATAATAAATATTTGCTATTTTAGTCTTTATTATGCATAATTTGTTATACTACTAAAATATTAATTAGGAGAAATTATAATGAATGCTCAATCAAATGATTTTACTATACCAAAATCATGGAGATATAAAAGATACTATCTCTATGCTTTTGCTACAATATTTACACTTGTCCTGCCTTGGATTACAGTAAATGGAAATCACTTCTTTTTACTAAGCTTTGATAAACTACAACTACATCTTGCATTTATACAGTTTGATATGCAAGAACTGTATCTAATGCCATTTTTACTTATGCTAATGTTTTTAGGAATATTTGGTATTACCGTTTTAGGTGGACGTGTATTTTGTGGATGGTTATGTCCGCAGACTATTTTCCGTGTTTTCTACCGTGATTTAATTGAAACTACTATTGTCGGGCTTCGTAAACGCATCAAAAACAAGCAACAAGAGCCTGATATGTCGCTTAGAAAAAACAAGATAAAAAAAGCACTGGCTGTTATGATCGCAATTCCTCTTTCTATTTTGGCTGCATCAGATTTTATCTGGTATTTTGTACCACCTGAAGACTTCTTCGCTTATTTAGGAGATATATCTAACCACTTAACTCTCATCGGTATTGTTATAGGTGTAGCACTCTTTTTGCTCTATGATATCATCATCTTAAAAGAAAACTTTTGTGTTTATGTTTGTCCTTATTCTCGCGTTCAGTCTATTCTTTATGATGAGCATACGGTTATGGCACTTTATGATATGCATAGAGGTGGTGAGATATATGATAAAGATCACAACAAAAACTTCACTAAACAAAAAGAGCTACAGGCTGTGACACCTAATGCTGAGTGTACTACTTGTGAAGCTTGTGTGACTGTTTGTCCTACTCATATTGACATTAGAAAAGGATTACAGCTTGAGTGTATTAATTGCCTTGAGTGTGTTGATGCTTGTGCAACCGTTATGGGTAAACTTGGGAAGCCTTCTCTTGTAACTTGGTCAAGTGACTATGAAATAGTTGATAGAAAAGGAAAAACAAAATACTTCCGTCCTAAAGTCATCGGATATATTGTATTGCTGATTGGAATTAGTATTATTCTTGGTGTAATGGGTAGTAAAAAAGAGCATATGCTTTTAAATATTAACAAAGAAAATCGCCTGTATTCAACAAAAGTACTACCTGATGGAAAGATTAGAGTCGATAACTCTTATGTGTTTTTATTACAAAATACTCAAAAAGAGAAGATGAAGTTTTATTTTGAAATTATAACACCTGAAGGGATGAAAGGTAAAGTAAAAATACTTAAACCGACAAAAGCTTTTGAAGCAAAACCTGGTGTAAGAAAGAAAAAAATTGTTACTTTGAGCACGACAGATGTTTTAGTTAATAGCTCTAGAAAAGACAGCGTTATACCTATCACTATCCATGCTTATGCTATTGATAAAGATGGTAAAAAGAGTGAAAAAATATCAGTACTAAGAAAGTCAAGTTTTATATATCCAAAAGAGAGTGTTTTAAAGGCAAGTAAATAATTAAACTTTAATCATAAAGGAGCTAAACTCTATATATTATATATATGGAGTTTAGTGTGCTTTACAGTAAAAAAAATATTCTTATCGGCCTTCTCTTTATTTATACCCTTGCAGGGTTTTTCCTTCTTCCTTATCTTTTAAAACCACAACTAATTAGTGCTATCGAAGAAAATACAAAATCTATTGTCAAAATCGGCAATATCTCTTTTAATCCTTTCATTTTTAGTTTAGCTTTGGAGGATGTTACTCTTCTTGATGATAAAGATGAGAAACTCATCACTTTTGATTCTTTAGGCATTAATGTTGAACCTAGTTCTTTGTTCTATGGGGCGGTGCATATAAAGAGCATCAAGTTAGTTCAACCCAAAGTTTTTGTTCGTTATAACAAAAACAAAACCTTCAACCTCTTAAATAGTTTCGTATCTAATAAAGCTAGTAATGAGAGTACTCATCAAAGTTCTATGCCACGAATTATTATAGATAAAGTAGAGATTCAAAAGGGGTCAGTTGAGTATAAAGACTATACACGCCAAGAGCTTTTTGTGTTTACTTTTAATGACATAGGCTTCTCTCTTGAAGATATTGACACTGCTGATATGAACAGTACTCAAGCAGAGTTGAGGTTCTATAGTACCTTGGGTGATGGCGGTTTCATAGACCTAAGTTCTAAGATAGCTTCCCTTGAACCTTTTATTATAACAGGTAGTTTAGAATTCCAAGCGAGTAAACTCTATACTCAGTGGAGATATTTAAAAGAGATACTAAACCTTGAAGTAGCAGATGGAAAAATCTCTTTTGAGGGTGAGTATCTATTTAATAGTGCAGACTTAAATGCAACGACAATCAAGAACTTAAACCTTTCTCTACAGAATCTGAGAATCCTTCCTAAAAATGGCTATAAAGATATTCTAAATTTAGATCTTTTGTCGGTAAACAATGTAGAAATAAAACCTTTTGAGAAAAGTGTAGTTGTAGAAAGTATAGCTTTGCAAGGTTTAAAAGTTCAAGCTAAACGCGCTAAGAACAATAAGATTGATTGGCTATCGTATATAAAAATAAATACAGACAAGAGCGAGAAAGTAAAAAAGGAAACACAGACAAGTAGTGATGAGTCTTGGAGTGTTCTTGTAGAAGATGTAGCATTAGAAAAAATAAAACTTAACTTCAGAGATGAGGGCATGGGTCTAGCTACACAAAGTAGTGTAGGCGAACTTAAGCTTTATGCACAAAATGTATCCCTTGGTGATAATAATGCATTGATAGTAGAAAACACGAACCTTATGGTGGAAGATTTTCTTGTAGTTACACAAGCAAAAGAAGAAAAGCTCCTTAGTTTTAACAACTTTGCCACAAATGGCATACATCTTGAAACAGAGACTCAGAAGATAGAAGTAAATGATGTTGTACTTGATGGTTTAAATGTTTACCTGCAAAGATATAAAGATAAGAGTATAAATATAGAAAAGTTAATGGTGACTCAAAAATCTTCAAAATCTTCTAAAAAGCAAGAAAAGTCTCAAGAAGAACCATATCATTTTGTTTTGAAAGAATTTCTTATCTCCAATTCGGGGCTTACTTTTAAAGATAGTAGTTTAGTAAAAGTACATACTCAAAAGATAAATAAACTCAACTTTGCTTTTCATAACATAGATTCTAAAAACAAAACTTGGATTACTTATGATGGTGACCTTCGTTTAAACAAAGAGGGTAGTTTACATCTAGCGGGAAAACTAAGACATACGCCTTTGAAGCAATCAGGAAAATTTGAGCTAAAAAATCTAAATCTGAAATTTTTGAACCCCTATTTTCAAGAAACTTCATATCTTAATTTAAGTGATGGAAAGTTGTCGTTTAAAGGAAAAAGTACTTATTATCCATCTAAAAAGTCAGCAGATCTGCACTTAAGTAGCTCTTTAAATCTCGATTCATTAACGCTTAATGATAAAAGAATTAAAGAACCATTACTTTTTTTAAATAAATTACAAACGAACTCTATAACCTTAGAACTTTTTCCAAATCGTCTGTATATAGATGAGGTAGATATCAAAAGTTTTTATGTAGATGCTGTAATAGATGCAAACAAAACTATGAATTTCGCAAAACTCTCTAAGCTAAAAAAAGCAAGTAAAAAAGTTATGAATAAAACGGATAAAAAAGAGGTGTTTCCAGTAAAAATATTGAAGCTCAATGTCTCTTCCGGAAGTGCAAAATTTAGTGACTATTCTATCCCAATAAAATTTTCAACTTACATACACAACTTAGATGGAGTGGTGTATGCGATATCTAACACTGCTAGTGAAACTACCTATATAAATATAGCAGGTGACGTTGATGAGTATGGTTCTGCAAAAATAGAAGGTAGTATTGAGAGTGCAAACCCAAAAGCTTATACGGATTTAAACTTAAACTTTCAGAATTTAGATTTGAATAGCTTGAGTGGGTATAGTGCTTCTTTTGCTGGACACGAGATAGATTCTGGAAAACTTTATCTTGATTTAGGCTATGACATCTTAAACTCAGAGCTTAAAGGTTCTAATAACATTATGATGAAAAGTGTTGTACTTGGTAAAGAGGTAGAAGATGAGAATGTTACAGTGTTACCACTGGGGTTTGTGCTTGGTCTTTTAGAAGATAGTGATGGAGTTATAGATATTGAGATGCCAGTTGAAGGTAATGTAGATGAACCAGACTTTAAGTATGGAACTTTAGTTTTAAAAACTATAGGCGGACTTATCGCTAAGGCTGTGACATCTCCTTTTAAGTTTTTAGGTGCTGCAATGGGGATAGATGCTGAGGCACTTGAGTATGTGTACTTTGAAGCTGGAACTTCCTTAGTCACTCCACCCCAAAGAGAAAAACTTGATCAACTCGCCAAGATGCTACTGAAAAAACCAAAAATAAGTTTGAAGTTTGCATCACCTTATGCAGCAGTACAGGATAAACAAGCCCTTCAAATGAGTAAACTTATAGACCTTGTGATGAAAAAGAGTGGTCTAAAAAACCGTAAAGAGCATAAAAATGCAATGACAACGGACCTACTTGAAGGTATCTATAAAGAAGTAAAAAATGAGGACAGCTTAAAGGTGCTCAGAGAAGAACTAACTCAAAAGTATGAAGGTGAAGTGATGGAGAGGATGTATCATACAAAACTACTAGACTTGTGTAGAGATATACAAATTGTAACACAAGATGAGCTTACTTCATTAGCAAAAAAACGTACTCAAAATATATATACTTATCTAAGTGAAGATAAAAATATTGATAAAACTCGCTTGCTAAAAGAAGCTGTAACTATTGTCAATGTAGGGAAAAATGAACCGATTGCTCTGCATATAGAAATAGAAATAAAATAGCTTTAGGGTATAATCACATTTATAGTTTAAAATATTCAAATACAAAGGATTTAGATGCTCAAAATATCTAAATATAAGAAATATGCACTAGGCCTACTCGCTAGTATGGTGGTAGCCTTGATAGCTTATACCATCACTCAGTTTATCTCTTTTAGTACAGCAACTGTAGCCATTATTGTTGGAATGCTTGTTGGAAATGTCTTTTATAAAACTTTTCATGGAGATGGTTCGCATTATAAAGTTGGTGTGAAGTGGGCGGAGAAAGACTTACTTATGTTTGCTATTGCTCTTATGGGGATAAATCTTAACTTTACAATGTTAGCAAAATTAGGTGTACAAACTATCTTAATTATTGTTATGGGAATGGTATTTACAATTTTTATGGGTGTTTTACTTGGTAAACTTTTTAAACTGAATCCAAAACTCTCTCTTATGATAGGAATAGGAAATGGAGTCTGTGGTAGTTCTGCTATCGCTGCGACATCAGGAGTGGCAAAAGTACAGAGTAATGATATCGGTGTGAGTATAGCTCTTGTGAACCTTATGGGTACTATAGGTATCTTTTTAGCACCTGCTTTAGCACACTTTTTAGGTTTTAATGATGTTCAAGCGGGAATTTTTACAGGAAACACACTTCAAGCCGTTGGACAAGCTGTTGCTGCCGGTTTTAGTATCTCTCCTGAAGCAGGGCACTATGCAACTGTTGTAAAAATGGGAAGAGTTTTACTTCTTGTGCCGCTCGTGCTTATTTTGATATATATAGCAAAAAAAGAAGCACAAAAAAGTCATGAAGAGGTGAATGAAAAAGTAAAAGTGGGAATACCTTCTTTTATCATCTGGTTTGTAGCTTTCTCTGTTGTAGCCTCTCTTGGATTACTCTCAAAAGAGCTTGAAACAGCTATCTCTACATTTAGCCATTACATTACACTTATCGCAATGAGTGCAATTGGTTTAATGATACACTTTGGAACGATTATAAAGACTGCGGGTACTGCGTTTAAAGTTTCATCTATACTATTTGCTCTGCAGTTGATGTTTAGTGCCTTGCTTATTAGCTTGTTATAAAATCTCTTTAAGGGCATTTTTTCCAATAAAACTATATAATTTATAAATATAGTTTTAAAAGGAGTGAAACGCCATGTCTAATCTGCCTAGCACACTTAACTCCTTTTGGCTCTGGAGAGAAATATCTTCAAAGCTTGGGCTCTCCAATCCGGCATATAAATACTGGACAAATACACCCAACCTAAAACTCAATAACAAGTATATTTTTTTAAAAAAAGAGACACTTCCTCAAAAACATATGCATATACAAGAGATACTAACAGACCTCTCAGGGCATCTTCCTATAAAATATGCATCGGACCAACTTCATGTAAATGAACATCTGTTCTCTAGTGATAAAATGAAATTGCATAGAGAGTTTGAGTATAAATTTGTTGAAGATGTGAAGTTTGTAAATATTAAAAAGTTTTTTCGTGAAAATGGTATCACTGTGACGAAAAATTCTCTTGTGCAGTTAGGAAAACTTAAAGACTTAGAACTGAGTGTTGACTCGACATTTTATAGGCTTAAAGATGACTATGCAGTAGTAGTTTACGACTAATGAATTCATTTTTTATAGAGTTTCGTGACCCTCTTTTTTCTATTATTGTTTTTTTTAGTATTATTTTTGTCATTACTTTCTTCTCTTATTGGTGGAATAAATATAAGCGCAATGAGGACTCTAAGTACTTAGATAAATTTTTAAAGCAGTTTTCTTCTATTCCTTCAAAAGATGAGTTAAAAGTTCTCATAAGTAGCGGAGATTTATCTGAAAAGTCATGGCTCATACTTGCAAATTCATATTATAAAAGTGGTAATTATGAAAAATGTATTGAGATTTATAATGAGATTCTTGGTATTAATAATAGTAAAAACAGACTAGAAACAATGTTCTTGCTTGGTAAAACTTATCTTAAAGCAGGGTTTTTAGAACGCTCAAAACAAGTGTTTTTGAGTATTCTTAAGACAAACCCAAGAACTCCTGAAGCTCTTAAATCACTTTTTTTAGTGTATGAACAGATGAGAGACTATAAGTCTGCACTAGATGTTTTAGAGCCACTTGATGAGCTCGGTGGAGATATAGTACTTGAGAGTTCTTATTTAAGAGTGATGGCAATACTCAACGAAACAAAAATATCTCAGGATGAAAAAAGTCAAAAGGTTTTAGGTATATATAAAGGTTCACATCAGCTTGCATATTTAGTATTTGAATATCTATTCCACCATAATCCATCTTTAGCTTGGGAAAACTTTGATAACTCAAAATGTGAATTACTGAGTGATATTTTATGGAAGATAGAGCCAAAGGATTTGAATTTAGATATAATTTCACAAAATGGCTACTTACGGGAACTTTATAGTGCACGTGGAGATGTTAGTCTTGCAAAGTCGAGTAATACTTTTGAGTTTGATGTACTTATTAAGCTTGGAGGAAAAGCCAAGGCAACTTTGATGTTTGAGTATATGTGTGATGATTGCAAGACTCTTCATCCCTTCGTTTTTCATCGTTGCCCTTCATGCCATGCTATAGACAGTGTAAATGTTGAGTTTGGGCTGTGTAAAGATTTTTATAAAGATGTAGGCAATGGAAATAATTCATTCCAATAAATTTGAGTATTTAAAAAGAGAAAAATATGCATAAAAACATAAAAACATTAGAAACACAACTTAACTATGTCTTTGAAGAAAAGGCACTTATTATAGAAGCTCTAACGCATAAGAGTTACAAAAAGCCTTATGATAATGAACGATTAGAGTTTTTGGGGGATGCTGTTCTTGACCTTATAGTAGGAGAGTACCTTTTTACGAAGTTTAGAAATTCTGATGAAGGAAAACTCTCAAAGATTCGTGCATCTCTAGTAAATGAAACTGGTTTTGATAAACTTGCACGGTCTTTGCACCTGGGAGATTATATCTTACTCTCAAATGCAGAAGACAACAATGGTGGACGAGAAAAATCTTCACTCCTTTCAAATGCTTTTGAAGCTGTGATGGGTGCGATTTATCTTGAAGCTGGCTTAGGTGTAGTGAGTAAAATAGCAATAGACTTGATAGAAAGTAACCATGAAGAAATCTCACTTGACTCACTTTTTCGTGATTTTAAAACAACACTTCAGGAGTTAACACAGGCTCGTTTTGGTATAACACCTGAGTATAAAGTACTTGCTAGTCGTGGACCCGACCATTTAAAAGAGTTTGAAATGGGTGTGTTTATTGAGGGTAAAGAGTATGCAAGAGCAGTAGGAAAAAGTAAAAAAATAGCACAACAAGAGGCAGCTGAAATAGCTGTACAACTCTTAAAAGAGGAAAAATAAGTGAATAGTTTTGGAATGAAGCTACGTTTTAGTACATTTGGGGAGTCTCATGGAAAAGCTATAGGCTGTTTACTCGATGGTGTACCTGCTGGACTGGCTATCGATGAAGAGTATATTCAGAGTGAATTAAACCGTAGAAAACCTGGTAAAAGTGAGTTTGAGACTGCTAGAAAAGAGGCTGATGAAGTAGAGATACTCTCAGGTGTTTTTGAAGGTAAAAGTACTGGAACACCAATTGCGATGATTATATTTAATACGAATCAAAAGTCTAAAGACTATACAAATATCAAAGATGTATTTCGTCCTGGACATGCTGACTTTACTTACTTTCATAAGTACGGCATAAGAGATTACCGTGGTGGTGGACGGAGTTCTGCTCGTGAAACAGCCGCACGTGTTGCAGCGGGGGCTATTGCTAAGCTTATGCTCGAAGAACTTGGAATAAGTGTGAAGAGTGGTATCTCAGAAGTAGCAGGTATTACCGCAAAAGCTTACAACTATGACGGGGCTAAGAGCAGTCTTATCTATGCACTTGATGCAAATGTAGAAGATGCACAAAAAGAGGCTATACTAAAAGCAAAGAATGAGCATGATTCTGTTGGTGGTGTTTCTCGTGTGCTTATACAAGGTGTGCCTGTTGGACTAGGACAACCTCTATACTATAAGCTTGATGGAGTGCTCGCTGATGCTATGATGGGCTTAAATGCAGTAAAAGCAGTAGAGATTGGAGATGGTGTTTTAAGCTCCCGTGCATACGGCTCTACTAATAATGATGCGATACGCTCAGATGGTTTTGAGACGAATCATTCAGGTGGTATACTCGGTGGGATTAGTAATGGTGATGACATAGTCTTAAATGTTTACTTCAAACCTACTCCTTCTATCTTTAAAGAGCAACATACTGTGACTACAACAAATGAAGAGGTAGACTTTTCTTTAAAAGGACGTCATGATCCATGTGTCGCAGTACGAGGGACTGTAGTGTGTGAGTCTATGGCCGCTTTAGTTATAGCAGATATGTTACTATTAAATATGGGTTCAAATATGGATGGAGTAAGTAGATACTACAATTAGTATCTACTGTGAAAGTTTTACTTTCGTAAAAGTGGGTTTTGATTGTCCGTATCTATACCACCGAGTGAGTGAATAATAGCTGGAATCTCAGTATCTAGTT
>JALSMC010000004.1 GCA_026987995.1 Sulfurimonas sp.
CAAACCTACAGTTTTGGCTTGTGATATTTTCAAGCAGAAGCTTCTAAACATCCTTGAGCATGCTATTGTTGAGATAGACTTAACAAGCATAGAGATAATAACCCCTCTGCAACTCATAAATAAACATCTTGTAAAACTTGGGGAACAAACTATTTCATATGTAGAAATCAATCCAAAACTTATGAAAAAAAACTATGCAGTTGCTGATATTATTATGTGTGATGACTCAGAGCAGCTTCCAAGCGAATTTCTTAAGTACATAAACCATATACAAAATAAAGCCACATTAGTTCTAGTAACTACACTGAGTATCAATGCAAGTCTTAGTAAAAATTTTAAATTTTCTAATAGAGAAGTCAACTTCTATAAAACAAACCCACATGCCAAGGCTCTTCATCTAATATCAAACTTAATTGCAAAAAAAGTTAAAAATATTCTTGTAGTAAGCAACTCAATAAGTGCTCAAAAGCTAAAAGATGACCTTGCTTCATTTATAGAAGATACACCTGAACTTATCGATAGTTCTACTGCTCTTATAAATCAAAATTTCAATAACTTACTCTTTTGTAATTATTCTGATCTTAATGAATTGAAGACTGATCATATTATTCTTATGGATTTATGTTTTGTCAGCGAAAATTCGATAGAATATGCCTTTAATTTAGCAAAGACATCAGTTGATGTTTTATTTGAAGAAGAGTGTGAAGAGATTAAAGAGCTAAGGAATAGATATGAGCAAGGTTCAAAAGAGCGATGAAGAGTGGAGAGCACAATTAAGCCCTGAGGCTTATAGTGTTTGCAGAGAGCATGGTACTGAAGCACCTTTTAGTGGTGAGTACAATGAAAATAAAGCGGATGGTACTTACAAGTGTGTGTGTTGTGGGACTCCTCTTTTTGAATCTGATACTAAATTTGATTCAGGAACGGGTTGGCCGAGTTACTTCGAAACAATTGAGAATGCTGTTACTGAAATAAAAGACGGGACACTTGGTATGATGCGAGTAGAAGTAGTATGCAGCAGTTGTGATGCTCACTTAGGGCATGTTTTCCCTGATGGACCAGAGCCAACAGGTCAAAGATATTGTATCAACTCAGTTTGTTTAACATTTGAGGAAGAATAATATGCTTAAATTTAGTTCACTATTTTTTACACTCCTCTTAAGTCTCAATTTTACTGCATGTACAACAGACTCAATGCAGACAAACAAAAGTAAAACTTCTACAGTTAAAAAAGTCGCTACAACTTCAAAACATCCAATAGTTATACTCCAGACCACTAAAGGTGATTTAGAAATAGAGCTTTTTCCTGAAGTAGCACCAATGGCTGTTGAAAATTTTATGACTCATATAAAAGATGGCTACTATAATGGTATAGCTTTTCACAGAATTATTAAAGACTTTATGATTCAAGGTGGTGATCCTACAGAGAGTGGTGCTGGTGGCGAATCTATCTGGCATAAAGATTTTAAAGATGAGTTTAAAAATCTTACATTTGACAAGGCTGGAATACTCGCTATGGCAAACCGTGGACCTTCGACAAATGGCAGTCAGTTCTTTATAACAACAGCTCCAACACCTTGGTTAAACGGACATCATACTATTTTTGGTGCAATTAGCCCAAAATCAGTTACAGTGCTAAACGAACTCAACAATACTCCTGTAAATGGTTCAAAACCTACAAATAGAGTTGAAATAATCAAAGCATATATTAAAAGTGAAGGGAAATAATGGAAATCCAAACAATGAAAAAACTTGAAGAAGAAGCTTTAAAGAAAAGTGGTACAGACTTTACACGCTTAGGTTTCGCACTCTTTTTTATGATAGGTGTTCTTACTTTTAGTTTTTTAAGTAATGGTGGGATTCCTAACAATATGTTCTTAGCAGTTGCAGCCCTTATCGGTGCATATATGGCTATGAATATCGGAGCGAATGATGTAGCCAACAATGTTGGTCCGGCAGTTGGTTCTAAAGCTATGACAATGACAATGGCTATTATGATTGCAGCTATATTTGAAGCAGCTGGTGCTCTTATAGCAGGTGGGGAAGTTGTAAAAACCATAAAAAAAGGTATTATCGATATCTCCGCGTTTGGTGGCAATGCTGATCCTTTTATTTGGGCGATGATGGCAGCACTTTTAGCTGCTGCTCTTTGGCTTAACTTCGCGACTATGATGCGAGCTCCAGTTTCTACTACACACTCTATTGTTGGTGGTGTTATGGGTGCAGGTATCGCTGCTGCTGGTTTTAGTATAGTAGACTGGGGAACGATGGCAAAAATAGCTGCTTCATGGGTTATCTCTCCTGTTCTTGGTGGTGTAATTGCAGCTGCATTTTTGTTTTCTATTAAAAAATCTATCGTTTTTCAAGATGACAAGGTCGCTGCTGCAAAAAAATGGGTTCCAGTCTTTGTAGCTGTAATGTCATGGGCTTTTGTTACATACCTCACGCTCAAAGGTCTTAAAAAGATATGGCCTCAAATAGTTGAACTACTCAACTACTTACCACTTGTTAGTATTGAAATGAGTAAAAAGCCTTCTCTACTTACTGCCTTAGTTATGGGTGGACTAGTTGCTATAGCTGTATTTTTCTCTGTAAGAATGAGATTAACCTCAAATAAAAAAGTTTTAGAAAACACTAAAGCATCAGTAAACACTCTTTTTACTATTCCTCTTGTATTTGCAGCTGCACTTTTAAGCTTTGCACATGGTGCAAATGATGTTGCAAATGCAATTGGTCCACTAGCTGCTATTAACGATGCTGTAGTAAATGGTGGTATCTCAAGTAAAGCGAGTATTCCTTTATGGGTAATGGGAGTTGGAGCACTCGGTATTGCACTTGGTCTTGCACTTTATGGTCCTAAACTTATAAAAACAGTAGGAACAGAGATAACAGAACTTGATCAAATTCGTGCTTTTTCTATCGCTATGGCTGCTTCTATTACAGTAATTATTGCATCTCAACTTGGTCTTCCTGTAAGTTCAACTCATATCGCTATTGGTGGTGTTTTTGGTGTTGGATTTTTGAGAGAGTACTTACAACTCAATGATACAACTACTATAGAAGAAGATAAAAGTATTATTAAAGATGAAAAATCTAATCTTCATGCTTATAAATCTGAACTTGAAAAACTTGAGAAAAAAGATGAAAAAAGTACTTTTGAGTATGAAAGAGTAGTTGAGCTTTACAAGTTAATCGTTGATGAAGAAAAACTTATAAAATCTACTAAAAGACATATAAAACAGACAAAAAAAGTAGAGTATGTTAAACGAGATGCTGTGAAAAAAATTATTGCAGCATGGCTTATAACAGTTCCTGCTGCTGCAGTATTAGCAGCTTTACTATTCTTTATGATTAAAGGGATAATGCTTTAGCGTTAAACTCTATCAAGAGCCTCTTGAAGTTTTATAGCTTGAGAGTGTTCTTTGACATCATGCACTCTGAGTATAGAAGCACCATTTTTGAGTGCTTCAAGATGGAGTGCAATTGTTCCACCTAACCTCTCTTTTACTTCTACTTTATTATCAACACTTGCTATCATTGACTTTCTTGAAGCACCTACTAAAAGAGGTTTTCCTAAACTCATAAAATGTTCTAAATGTTTTATAAGCATAAGGTTATCTTCTAAAGTTTTCCCAAATCCAATTCCTACATCTAATATGATGTTTTGAATGCCAAAAGATTCAGCTTTTTTAACTCTTTCTTCTAAAAAGAGATACACATCATCTAAGATATTACTGTACTCTGGATTGTCTTGCATTGTTTGAGGTGAGCCTTGCATATGCATTATGACTACACTTGCATTATACTTAGCACAAAGTTTACAGACCTCATCATTTGATAAACCCGTAATATCATTCACGATTTTAAAGCCTGCGTTTAATGCATACTCTACAACCTTAGGCTCGTAACTATCTATACTAAAGTCTACGATCTCATATAACTTTTTGGCTTTAATAATATCTACAATAGGTTGCACACGTGAGAGTTCTTCTTCAACACTTACTTCTTTTGCATTAGGAGCAGAAGAGACACCACCTATATCTATAATAGTTGCACCCTCGTCTATCATAGTCATAATTTCTTTTATCGCACCTGTACTACTAAAACGACTACTAGAATAAAAGCTATCATCATTGGCATTAATAATTCCCATCACATCTATAGCTTCTGGTCTTTTTACAGAAACTATTGTTTTTAACTTGTGTGCTAATTCTTTTAAACCAAATGGTTGTGCTAACTCTTTTCTTGCTAAGGTTTTAAGTTGTGAAGTTGTGGCAATAAGAAGACAATCGACAGTAGGAGTTTTTGCGAGAACTGTCCCCCGAGGAACAGCTAAATCAGCACCGATAGAGAGAGCATCTTGTTTTAAAATATTTGCACCACCGACATTAAGCTCTTTAATTTTTATAATATGTGTCTTGGCTTTAGCACTTAAAATACTTATACCACCAGAATCAACATTAATATCTTTTAAATACTTCTTTATATCAATGTTACTACTAAGATGCTCTACTATCATCACTTTTCTCTTGCAAAACTCATAAGTAGCATTGCTAAAACACTTTGCGGTCGAGAGTTCAGACTTAAAAGTCTATATGCTTTATCAAAATTATCTAACTGTAGTGGTGAAAGAATAAGCATATCAACTACTGTAGCTCTATGAAAAAGTGCCTGAACGAGCTCTTTTGCTTCTTCTTTTTTTACTCGTGCATTCTCTTTTAAAAAACTAAATACATCTTTATAATCAAGTCTTGCAAGATTTAACTCTAATTCATTTACTATATGATGATTATTTATTTTTAAAATTGGAAGACGCGAACGTACAGTAGGGAGAAGGTTAGACTTGGTTGGACTTATGATTATAAATTCTATGTTTTTTGGAGGTTCCTCAAGCAGTTTGAGTAAAGAATTTTGTGCCACATCTGAGAGATCGCTTGAACCTAAAATAATATACTTCGTATCCGACTCACTGATATAAGACTCGTGCGCAACAGCCTTCGCATGTTCTAGTTTAAACACTTCGCCTATTACTACAAACTTCACAACACGAAAAGGTTTTAATTGTTCTTCTAGTTTTGTCACCTCAGACTCTATGTCATCTGAGATAATGATGTGACCCTTTACTTTAGGAGCTTGCATCTACCTCTCCAAACATAGTCGCGTTTAATGATGCATCAAACAGACGATACAGTTGTAGAAGTTTTATATCTAAACCTTTATCGTAAGACTTTAGAGTGAAGGCATTGTTAAAGTCCTCATCAAACATCCAGTAGTAACTATTGTCTCGTCTTTTTGCTATATCACAGCGTTTGTCATTG
>JALSMC010000005.1 GCA_026987995.1 Sulfurimonas sp.
TTTAAATATCTCAAATTCTGTATCATCACTTATCATGACATGAAGCATCTCTTGCATAGACCAATGCACACTATTTGATGAGTTTAATATGACTTGTGGATAAGACCCAGTGTTAGCAAAGAGTTGAAACAAATTCTCTACATTTGAATGCCTTTGCTCAAACGATATAAACTCTTCAAAATCAAGAGGGTAAAGTGTAAGTGTTTCAAATCCTTCTATATTATCCTTACATGTAAGGATAATTTCTTCAACTCTAGGAATCTCAAAACTATAATCAAAATTTTCAATGACTAAGATTTTTATTGATTTTTGTTCAACAAATTTATTTAGATTTTTACTTATTACTTTTGTATCTACTCTAGCGTCTTTTAAGTCAATATATAAAATTTCATCTTGTGTAAAATACGACAAATAATCTATGATTAAAGATGTCTTTCCACTCTTTTTTACACCATTTATAATAGTTCTTTTAGAAATGATAGAGAGTTTTCTATCGTGATAATGATTGTTTTTGTGCTTTATATCATAAAGATTTTCTAATATTTTCATAAGCATATTATATTATTTTCCTTTTTAAAAGGAAATAAAACCAAAGAATTACATACCAAAATCCCTATATACTTGACTTTTAAGTAAAGTTTTAGTAAAATCACAGTCCTTAATAAAGTCATCCATTGAGGTGACAAGTTCTTTACAGGGGTAAAATATGGAAAAAATTAGACTTAAACTCAAGGCATATGACCATAGAGTTTTAGATAGATCTGTTGCAGCAATTATAGAAGCTGTTAAGCGAACTGGAGCTGAGATTAGAGGCCCAATTCCTATGCCGACAAAGATAAAGCGCTATACAGTGCTTAAGTCACCACATGTCAACAAGAAATCAAGAGAACAATTTGAGATAAGAATACACAGTCGTATGATAGATATCGTATCTGCTACAACTGACACTATCGATTCACTTATGAAACTTGACTTGGCGCCTGAAGTGAATGTCGAAGTTAGAGCTATGGGTAAATAGGGAGTAAATGATGGAATATATAGTTAAAAAAATCGGAATGAGCAGAACAATTGCTGTACCGGCTGTTCCTGTTACTCTTTTAAAAGTAGTAGAAGCAAAAGTTTGTGAAGTAGACGAAGCAAAGCGTGCGATAGTATCATATGCAAGCGGTAAGAAAATGAACAAAGCAATAGCTGGTCAACAAAAAAAGTATGACCTAAGTGCAGAGTTTAACCGTTTTGTTACTATGGATGTTGCAAATAGCGAAGCTGGAACACTTGACACAGCACCACTAAGCGAAGCAAAAAATATAAAGACTAGTTTTAACTCTAAAGGTAGAGGTTTTGCTGGTGTTATAAAGCGTCACGGATTTGCTGGAGGACCTGCAAGTCATGGTAGTAGATTCCATAGAACTGGTGGTTCTATTGGTAATGCTGAATGGCCTGGACGTGTTCAAAAAGGTAGAAAAATGCCAGGACACATGGGTAATGTTAAAGTTACAGTTAACAATGAAATAGTTTCATTTGACGTTGAAAACGGAATCCTAGCGGTTAAGGGAGCAGTTCCTGGACCAAATGGTGCAATGGGTAGAGTAAGGATTGTTAAATGAGTAAAGCAATAGTACTTAATGATAAATTTGAAAACTCAGGAGAGTTAGCTCTTCCTGAAAAATTTGAGGGAATTCACTCTCATAACTTACATATATATGTTAAGTCGTATCAAGCAGCTTTGCGTGCAAACACAGCTTCAACTAAGAGTAGAAGTGATGTTCGTGGTGGTGGTAAAAAGCCATTCGCACAAAAAGGTGGCGGTAGAGCGCGTGCTGGTAGTAGAACTAACCCTGTATGGGTAGGTGGTGGTATCGCTTTTGGACCTAGAGCAAATAGAAACTATGACCAAAAAGTGAATAAAAAACAGAAAAGATTAGCATTAGAATTTGCACTTAATGAAAAAGCATCAAAAGATGCACTTTTTGTAGTTGATTCTATAGTAGTTGAGTCTGGTAAAACTAAAGATGCGGCAGCGATTGTAAAATCAATAGGCGCAAGAGATGTACTGATTGTTAAAGACCTTATAGATGAAAAAACATTTTTAGCATTTAGAAATGTTCCAACAGCTTATCTAGTAGAGTCAAATGAACTAAACGCATATTTAGCTACAGCATTTTATGCAGTAGTGATAGAAAAATCAGTGCTTGAAACAATAGCAAAAGAGGGCTAATTATGGCAGATATAACTGATATTAAAGCAATACTTTATACAGAAAAGAGCTTGAGCCTTCAAGAGAATGGTACAGTAGTAATTCAGACATCAACAAGAATGACTAAAAACCGTCTTAAAGAGGTGCTTAAAGAGTACTTTGGCATCACTCCACTAAAAGTAAACTCTATGAGAGTTTTAGGAAAAGTGAAAAGATTTAAAGGCATCCAAGGTAAGCGTAACGATACTAAGAAGTTTTACGTTCAATTACCTGATGGTGCTCAACTAGAAAATGTAGGAGCATAATATGGCTATTAAATCATATAAACCATATACTCCGAGTCGTAGATATGTAACTGGCTTGGATTCAGGTGATATTACAGCAAAAGCGAGTGTTCCTTCACTACTTAAAAAGCTTACAGTAACTGCTGGAAGAAATAACAATGGTAGAATTACATCTCGTCATAAGCAAGGCGGTGCTAAAAAGCTTTATAGAATCATAGATTTCAAAAGAAACAAATTTGACATCGAAGGTACTGTTGAAGCTATTGAGTATGATCCAAATAGAATTTGTCGTATAGCACTTATCAAATATGCTGATGGAGAGAAGAGATATATTCTTCAACCAATAGGTCTAAATGTAGGCGATAAAGTGATGGCTGCTGAAGCTGGACTTGATATCAAGCCTGGTAATGCTATGAAGATGAAAAATGTCCCAGTTGGTACTATCATTCACAATATCGAGATGAAGCCTGGTAAAGGTGCTCAGATGGTTAGAAGTGCTGGTGGATATGCTCAACTTATGGGTAAAGAAGATAAGTATGTTGTTCTTAGATTGCCTAGTGGTGAGATGAGACAAGTGCTTGGTGAGTGCATGGCAACAGTAGGAACAGTCGGATGTGAAGATTGGTCAAATGTTGTTATTGGTAAAGCTGGACGTAGCCGTCACCTTGGTAAGAGACCACAAACTCGTGGTTCTGCGATGAACCCAATCGATCACCCGCATGGTGGTGGTGAAGGTAAAACAAACTCAGGTCGTCACCCAGTTACTCCTTGGGGTAAACCAACTAAAGGTGCTAAGACTCGTCGTAAAAAAGCGAGTGATAAACTGATTATTTCTAGAAGAAAAGGAAGATAGATGGGAAGAAGTCTAAAAAAAGGTCCTTTTGTTGATGATCACTTGATTAAAAAAGTATTAAAAGCAAAAGAGGAAAAATCAACTAAGCCTATCAAAACTTGGTCTAGAAGAAGTACGATCACTCCTGATATGATTGGTTTAACAATGAACATTCACAACGGAAGAAATTTTATACCTGTATATATAACTGAAAACCATATCGGTTATAAACTTGGCGAATTTGCTCCAACACGTACTTTTAAGGGTCATAAAGGCTCTGTTCAGAAGAAAGTGGGTAAATAGTTATGAGTAAAGCAATATTAAAATTTGTCAGACTATCACCTCTAAAGGCTAGAATGGTAGCAAGAGAAGTTCAAGGAATGAACGCAGAATTTGCACTTGCAAGTCTTGAGTTTATGCCTAACAAGGCTGCTAGAATCATATCTAAGGTTATTGCAAGTGCAGTGGCTAATGGTGGTTATGAGCCAGAAGAAGTAGTAGTATCATCTTGTCGTATAGATCAAGGTCCAGTTCTTAAAAGATTTAGACCAAGAGCAAGAGGTAGTGCTAGTGGCATCAGAAAACCAACTTCGCATGTATTTGTAGAAGTATCAAAAGCTGCAAAGAAGGAAGACTAAGATGGGTCAAAAAGTAAATCCAATTGGTTTAAGACTTGGAATCAATAGAAATTGGGATTCAAGATGGTTTCCTGGAGAAAATTTAGCGGCAAATATTGGCGAAGATTATAAAATAAGAAAGTTTTTGAAAAAAGAGCTTTATTATGCTGGTGTTAGTCAAATTCTTATTGAAAGAACTGCTAAAAAATTAAGAGTTACAGTTGTTGCAGCTCGTCCTGGTATCATTATTGGTAAAAAAGGTGCAGATATCGAGAAGCTTAGAGTTAAACTCAACAAGCTTGTTGGTAAAGATGTAAATGTAAACATCAAAGAAGAGAGAAAGCCACAAGCTTCTGCTCAACTTGCAGCTGAAAATGTTGCAATGCAGCTAGAGCGTCGTGTTGCATTTAGAAGAGCTATGAAAAAAGTTATTCAAGGTGCACAAAAATCTGGAGCAAAAGGTATTAAAATATCTGTTTCAGGTAGACTTGGTGGTGCTGAGATGGCTAGAACTGAGTGGTATTTAGAAGGCAGAGTTCCTCTTCATACACTTAGAGCTAAGATAGATTATGGTTTCGCTGAAGCTCATACAACATACGGAATTATCGGTATCAAAGTATGGGTCTTTAAAGGTGAAGTTTTGACTACAGGTGTTCAAGCTGAGCCAAAAGAAGAGAAGAGACCAAGAAAACCGAGAAGAGGTAAAAACTAATGTTAATGCCTAAGAGAACAAAATATAAGAAGCAGATGAAGGGTAGAAATCGTGGTAAATCATTTAGAGGTAATACTATCTCTTTTGGTGAAATTGCACTTAAAGCTGTAGAAGCTGGGCGTATCGATTCTCGTCAAATTGAAGCATCTAGAATTGCATATACAAGACATGTAAAGCGTCAAGCAAAAACATGGATTCGTGTATTTCCTGATAAACCTTTAACAGCTAAACCACTTGAAACAAGAATGGGTAAGGGTAAAGGACCAGTCGATAGATGGGTTATGAACATTAAGCCAGGAAGAATCATTTTTGAGATGGCTGGAGTTAGTGAAGAGTTAGCGCGTGAAGCACTTACACTTGCTATGCATAAGTTACCTTTCAAAACTAAGATAGTTAATAGAGAGAGCGAAAATGAAGTATACTGATTTAAATGAAAAATCTGTTGAGCAATTAGCAGAGTTACTAAAAGAAAAAAAGGTTCTTCTGTTTACTGTAAAACAGAAGCTAAAGACAATGCAACTAACTAATTCAAATGAGATTAGAGAAGTTAGAAGAGATATCGCTCGTATTAATACAGCTGTCTCGGCTAAAAATAAGTGATTAGGGGAAAGTAATGGCTTTAAAAAGAGAAATACAAGGCGTAGTCGTACAAAAAACTGGTGATAAATCAATC
>JALSMC010000006.1 GCA_026987995.1 Sulfurimonas sp.
ACTTGTTGCTATCTCGTTAGAGATATTTTTCATACTATCAAGTTTTTCTTTGAGTACATCTATATCTTGTGAGATGTCTCCTCTACTTGTCACCCCTTTTTGAAGAAGTAGATTAAGTTTATTGTAATGGTCTTGTTCTGCTACTCTTAGTATATCTATATGCTTATGAACAACATTATCAAGTTCTGGTAACTGCACCTCAGTAAAGTACTCAAAAGCTTTACTTACTGCTTCATGCCAATCCTGCATCTCATCAAATTTAGATATAAACTTCGTTTGGTTACTCTGAATGGTATCTAGTGCTGTTACATCTTCTTTAAACTGCTTGCGTATCTCTTCTTGTGCTTTGAGCTCATCTTGTTGAGCAAGTGTCATTTTAGTTTCTATCTCGTAAATAAATTCTTTAAGTTGTGTTATCTCACTTACTAAAACTTTGATAAATTCTTCTTGGGTTCTTGCACTTTGTGAGAGTTGTGTCTGATGGAGTATATTCATCACTATATAGAGTAAAAGTGCAACCAAGAGAGGGAAAAGAGATTCACGAACTATAAGGAGTATATCTGTACTCTCAGGATGAATGATAAAATGTACAAGTGTCGCAATAGAACCAACTCCTATCATTAAAGGTGCATAGTTGATTTTATTAGGACGTTTGATGATAACAATTTGTCTTACAAAGAGAAGCCCCATAAAGGCAAAGGCTAGAAGTATATCACTATCAAACATTTTATTCTCCTATATTTATTTTATAACTATTTTATCATAATTTTTTATAAAACAATAGAGAGTATCTCATGTGGTTTATCTATCTTATTTTCAAAATCTGTTTGAGGAGAAAACCCCCATGTTGCAAAGAGTGAGTCTATTTCTGCATTTTGTGCGCTCAAAATATCTTTTGAATTATCACCTATCATGATAGCTTTATCTTTTGTCTTGTCATAAGCATAGTGCTCAAGTATTTTATGTATCATTTCAGGACTAGGTTTAGAATGGCTTACTTCATCAGCACCGATAATAACATCAAAGTAATGCTCCACATCTAAAGAAGCAAGCATTCGTTTAGCAAATTTTGTTGGTGCATTTGTAGCAACTGAGAGTTTTGCATCTGCACTCTTTAGAGCATCTAGTATCTCTTGTATTCCTTCATAAAGATAAGGATTTTTTACACATTGTTCGGCATAGTGTTCCTCAAAGACAAGCATATCTTTTTTCATATACTCCTGCGTTTGATAAAAAAGTTCAGGAAGATTTCTCACCTCTTTGTTAATTGCTTCTACTATGAAGGCTTCGCTTAAAGGCTCAAGGTTATAATGAAGTTCACGAACATGATTCACTGAAATTGTTATATCTTTTTTAGAGTCAATGAGTGTTCCATCCATGTCAAATATTACTATTTTTTGCATTACTTCATCTTCTCATATATTTCACACAAAGCATCAACAAAGAGTTCACTATCATTAGGACATCTACAAACTCTATACTCTCTAAAACCTAAGTTCTCAGCTATCTCTCTATACTCCACTTCAAGTTCAAAGTCAGTCTCTGAGTTATCTATAGTAAACGCGATAGGCACTACAATGATACCACGGTTACGCACTACTTTTAGTTTCTCTTCTAATGATGGTGTTAACCATTCAAGCGGCCCTACTTTTGACTGGTAAGCTAAATGAGTTTCATGAAAGTCCATACCCTCTTCTTTTAGCATTTTATTTAAAATCTTTATATGCTTTGTAATGTGTTTTTCGTACACATCACCAGCTTTTACTATCTTCTTTGGTAATCCATGAGCAGAAAAAATCACATCAAAGTCACGGTAATCATCACCATTCACACTCTTTTTAATACTTTCTAGAACACTTCTGTTATAACTTTCATTTTCAAAGAAATGCTTTTTTTCAACTAAAAGTGCATCACCTTGCACCTTGTGATAAGCCTCTTCAAAATCTTCAAGTGAAGACTTTGAAGTTGTAGTTGAGTACTGAGGGTACAGAGGAATTAGATATATTTTTTCAACATTAGCTTTTTGAAGTTTTTCTATCACCTCTGGAGCAAAAGGAGGAGTATATCGCATAACAAAGTCAACAATTACATCCTCACCTAATCGTGCTTGAAGCTTTGCCACTAAGTTTTTAGTATGCCCAACTATGGGTGACTTCCCACCTAGTTGTCTGTATATTTCTTGTGAACTTTCAGTACGAGAAAAAGTAATCATCCCTCCAACAAACTTACGAACTAGATCACTCTTCATTGTTAAAATATTTTTATCATTAAACATGTTCGTCAAAAACATCTCAACTTCGTTAAGATTGTTAGGTCCACCCATATTTAGTAGTATTATCGCTTCTTTTGCCATTTAATTCTAATCCTCTTTAACTCTCAAACTTACTTCGTACATAAATTGTTGTAATGGTAGCATATCTTCATAGACTTCGTAGAGTTTTTCTATGAGTTTCTCCCCATCTTCTATGATTTGTGGCTCAAATGTTTTAAATGTAGCCATTCCTTTGTATAAAGAGAGGTCTGCGTTTGACATATCTGCACTAAACCCTCTCGGATAGCGTTTATAACCTTTTTCTAAATGAGTATAACCTTTTGGCATCTCTTTTATGTTTGTAAGTATCTCTTGAAGTTGCTCGCGTTTAGCATCATCTTTTATATACTCTCTAAAAGCATCAAGCATAGGTTTCTCAAACCATCTCACACCCACAGCAACCATTAACTCTTCGCTTGAGAAGTGCATGTAAAAACAAGAACTCTGCATGCGTTTGTTATTACCCTGCCAAAATATCACACCGATTCGCTCTTTAATGGGTGTTTTATTTGCACCCATTCTTCTTGAGTCTCTGTAAATTCTGTAAAGTGACTTGTTTATTTTTGGGATGGCGTTTATTGTAGGTTCTAGGGCTTGGAGATGTTCACCCATTTCTGTGACAAAGTCACGAGATGGGTTTAAGATGTACTCATCGTACTCTGATTTGTGAGCGGCGAACCACTCTTTATTGTTATTATTTTTAATCTTTTTTAGAAATGGTAGAGCTTTTTTAGAAAAACCGTTAAACGCCACCACTTCTACCTAAACTATCTTTCTGTTTCTAAATGCGAGAAGTATTACTACTGCGAGTATAGAGTAAGTAACAGGTACAAAGTCCGGTATAGGAACTGGATCACCTTTTGCATATGAGTGCATTCCTGCGAGGTAGTAGTTTACCCCGAAGTAAGTCATAAGCACCGAAGTAAACGACAAGAGAGAAATAACACTAAAGTTAAACTCACTATAAAGTGACTTTAAAAATCTTAAGTGAATTACAACGGCATACACTAAAATAGTAACAAGTGCCCATGTCTCTTTTGGATCCCAACCCCAGTAACGTCCCCAAGACTCATTTGCCCAAACGCCACCAAGAAAGTTTCCAACTGTTAAGAGAACTAAACCAACCATCAAACTCATCTCGTTGATAGAGTTAAGCTCTTTTATAGAGAGTGTAATCTGCTTCTCATTTTTATCTGTTTTGATGATAAAAAGAAGGAGTGTTATAAAACCAAGAAGTGCTCCAAGACCTAAGAAACCATACGAAGCAGTAATCATGCTCACATGGATGCTTAACCAGTAAGAATTTAAAACTGGTACAAGGTTTGTAACCTGAGGATTCATCCAGTTAAGGTGTGCTACAAAAAGGATAAGCCCTGAGAGTATAGCAGTTGAAGCCAAAGTCATAGATGAGCGTTTAGAGAAGATAAACCCTGCTAGAACTGTTGCCCAAGAGATATAAACCATAGACTCATACCCATTTGACCACGGTGCATGACCTGAGATGTACCATCTAAGTGCTAAACCTACAGTATGTGCTGCGAAGAAAGCTATAAGAAGATACAGTGAAGCTTTTGTTACAAACTTCATCCCTAACTTTGGTTGAATGATTTTTGCAAAACTTAGTATTAAAAGGATAAAACCCATTAAAAGATACAGTGGATAGATACGCTCAAAAATATTTGCTTTATTTGCAAAAATCTCTGCTTTTATGCTGTTCGCACTTGGGTAAACGCGAGCACCATTCTCTTTTTGGTACTTCGCTATTGCCACTAAAGCTTCATTGGAATCTCTCCAGTCACCACTTGCTAAAGCACTATCAACTGACGAGAAATATGTAACAGCTGCATCACGAACTTTCAGTCCATCTGCTTGTTCAAATGTTTGTAGTGCTTCTATAGTTGCATACCATTTGTTAGTCTCATCACTTTTGAGTGGCCACATTTTCAATAGTGAACCTGTAAAAACCATATAGGCTACATTTACTTTTTCATCTATTTTAAGGGCTGCTTTGTCAAGTTTATTTCTATGTTTTGGCTCTTTTCTTGCCGCTTCTTCTATAATCTCTGCTAGTTTGTAGCCTCTCATCTGCTCAGAATCATGAAAGAACTGAGAAAAAGAAACATACTTAGCATCACTTGGTGCTCCGATAGCTTCGTTTATTTTAGGGTCTTTTGTACGAATGAGTTTTACTTCACGGTAGATGTCAGGTCTTATCATCATTCCAAGTATCACTTGATCTGGAGTTAGTGTGTATGACCCAACTTTAAGAGATGAACCACGATAAATCTTCGCTAAAATCTCAGTCGCAAGAGTATTCATAGGCTTCATTCTACCTTGAGTATCTTGGACTATTAATTCACCAAACTTTTCTGCATGTGTTTTATCAAACGCGAGAATTGTTTTTATAGCAGGGTCTAACTCTGCTGCTTGTGATGGCACAGAACTAATGATAAGTCCAAGTGCTAAAAGTGCTGGAACAATTTTCGCATCACTCGCCTTTTTTGCTTTTGCCGCTAGTCTTGAGAATCTATGTTTTCTTGAGAAGAGTGACCAAAACATACCAATAGCTAAAAGTAAGTAACCTAAGTATGAAGGAAGTGTTCCAGGGTCGTTATTTACTGAAAGAACTGTACCCTTCTCATCTCTATCATAAGAAGCTTGAAAAAATCTATAACCACGGTGCTCTAAAATATTGTTCATAAAAATCCTATAGTCTATGTTTAACCCTTCTTCTTCATCTATAAGAGTTACTTCACTTGCATAAGATGCTGGACTCATTGAGCCTGGATAACGGTCTAGCTGGAAGTCATTTAAGTGGATTTTAAAAGGTATTGGTATATCTTTTGCACCGTATGCTACAGCAACTTTTACACCAGCTATAACTATGTCAGTTGCTATACCGATAGTACCTTTTTTGCCATAAACTACGACTTCTTTAGACTCTCCTTCTACACTTACATTAAAGCGA
>JALSMC010000007.1 GCA_026987995.1 Sulfurimonas sp.
TTTTTAGAATTTTAGGAAAATTGAGATAAAATATCGGTAATATTGATTTAGAGGGATTTTTTTTAATCTCAAAAATCGCTATGAGAAGAATTTAGTTGTTTGCTTGGTTTGAATTTGCAAGTGGCTCAAAGAGCTAATTGATTCGTTAGAATTTGTGATGAGTTGAATTAATTCTTCTATCTTGTCTGTTATGTCTTGGACTACTGTTTGTGAACTAGTGGCTTCTTCTGCCGTATCTTTTGTACTACTTGAGATACTTTCTAAGATAGTAAGGTTCTGTAAAATATCATCTTGGATGATACTCAAACCTTTAGAAATTCCACCTTCTGAATTGTCATTAAACTCTTTAGCTATCGCAGATTTTTGAGCACTTATGTACGAGGTTGAAACAGAGCGAATAGCAGTATTAAGCTCAGGAATAGCTTGTCTAAAGTCACCGTGGTAACCTTTTTCTGGAATATGTCGTGTTTTTATACCAACATTAGCAGCTTCAACAGAAGCACTGATATCTCGCATAAACTGTTCCGTCTGGTCTAGTAGGCTGTTTATACCCCAAGCAACAGCTTCCATCGCATGCTTTTCATCTATGTGAGTGATTCTTTGAGAAAGGTGACCTTCTCCCGCTTGAATAAGAATGTCACGAATCTGCATAACGAGAGGGTCATCAAATATTGTTTTAAAAATATTTCCATCCATAAGAGAGAGTAGAAGAGTCGCTAAAAGAGCAAAAGATACGACTATAGCTGCTATATACTCACCTCCAAGAGCTAAGTAGATAATAACTCCTAGTAGAAGTGTATAAAGTCCTAAGGTCTGTTTAGTGTTGTAAATTGAAGATAAAATCATCATAGCTCACTCCCATATCTTGTAGTGTTTTGTTTAAAAGTTTTTCTGAGGCACCAACACCAGCACTTTTTTCTGTTTCTAAGAGCTGTGCATACAGTCCAGGCATCACTTCCATAGATTCTCTTGAGGGTTTACGTCTAACTGAGTGAAGGTCAATGACTTTGTCATGTTTATCAAGCGTAACGGTTACATTTGCATAAACCCAGTAAAAAGACCCATCTTTGCAGAGGTTTTTTACATAAGCAAAAATCTCTTTTTTCGCTTTGAGTCTATCCCATAATAGTTGAAATACAATCTTTGGCATATCTGGGTGTCTGAGAATAGAGTGAGGTTTGCCTAAAAGTTCTTCTTCTGTATAGCCTGAAATTTTGATAAAAGTTTTGTTTCCATAAAGGATTTTACCCTTTTCATCTGTTTTAGAAACAATGAACTCATCAACGGAGAGCTGTTTTTCATGATTTGTAGGGGTTATTACATTCATCTTTATTCCTCATTTATATTCGGAGGAAGTATAACATCTTATAATTACAATATATTTAATTTTCTTCTTTCTAGTCTTTTATTTGGTTTAAGTTAGTAGGATTAGAAGTACAATTGTCACAAATTCCATGAAGCATAACTGATACAGAGTTTGTAGAATGAGAACAGGCATTTTGAGCAATAGTAACAATATCGTCCATAGCGACTTTGAGGTCTTCTAAATGTCCGCATTGTTCACATAAAAAATGAGGGTGCTCTCCCTTTGCTATTTCATATTTTGTTTTTCCACCTGAGAGTGATACTGTATGTAATATACCAACTGAAGATAATTCTCCTAAAATACGATACAGTGTAGCCAAAGGAACATTCATCCCTTTTTCTTCGAAATCTTTAGATAACTGGTCAATATCAACATGACCACCCTCGGCTATAGTCGTTAGAACCATTATCCGCTGTGGTGTCGACTTCAATCCTTTTGACTTTAATAATTCTTTATACATACTAAACCTTCTAAACCTTTGGGGTAACTCAATAATTGGAATTATATCACAACCAATATAAATCTAAATCAATTGATATAAATTCTTAAATACTATTAATTACTAAATGTGATTAATTCTTATTTAATAATTAGTATTATATACTTTCTATACCGTTTTATAAAAAAGGATAAAAAATGAAAAATGTCAAGACAACACAAGAAAACTTAGAGACAGCATTTAGTGGAGAGAGTCAAGCATATCAAAAATATGCTGCTTTTGCTAAAAAAGCACAAAAAGATGGACTAACAAATATTGCAAAACTATTTCGGACAACTGCAGAAGCAGAACGTATTCATGCAGAGGGTCACTTAAAAGCTATGGATAAAATTGGTTCTACATTAGAAAACCTTGAGGCTGCCATAGGTGGAGAAACTTATGAGTTTGAAGATATGTATCCACCCATGTATGAGCAAGCGGTAAAAGATAATCATAAAGCAAAAAAAATGTTTGGTTATGCTCTTGAGGCTGAAAAAGTTCATGCACAACTATATATAAAAGCACTTGCAGCTATAAAAGAAGGAAAAGATTTAGATGAAGTAAACATATATTTATGCCCTACTTGTGGATATATAGAGTTAGGAATATTAGTTGAAAAATGTCCTGTATGTGGGGTGAAGAGCTCTACATTTATTCAAATATAAGAAAAGGGGGAATTTATTACATTAAATCGTTATTTAGGTTCCAATATCATGAAATTTGGTCAAGAGTTAAATAGTTAAATATAAAGGAAAAAAAATGAAAATTTTAAATTATTCAAAAAAGTCAACACTGCTTTTTTTATCTGCGGCTGTTTTATCCGTAGGTGTCATAAGTGTATCTGCAATGGAAGTAAAACCTTCGAGTTATGCTCCTATAGTTCTTAAAGAAGATTTTACAGCTACTATGAAACGTATGAAAGCTGCTAAGTCAGAGATTGAGCAAAGGCATAATAGCCTTCTAAACGAGCGTTATGACCTAAGTAACAAACCATCTAAAACTGTAACTATGTCTCGTGGTAAAGCTGTACAAGAGGGTATTAGAGTAAAACTACCAAAAGAAATGACTTGGAAAAAACTCTCTTCAATGAGTGCGAAAGAGATACGAGAGAAAAATCTTTTCCCTCAAGGTTTTATGCCTCTGCCTCACCCAAATCATAGTGAAGGTGGAATGCTTTTTCCTAAGTTTCAAATAGATAAAATCAAAGAACAAGACAATAGAGACTTAACACGCTTTGATCTTGATTATGACCTTGAAGATTACTTTTTACCAGAGTTTCCATCACCAATATACCTTACAACAAGAGCAGACCTTGGCGATGTATCTCAGGGAAAACTTGTGAGTATAGATAACTATTTTGAACTTTTTAATGGTGTGCTAAATCCTAAACAGTTAGAGGGGCTGCGTTTACTTGTGACTCCATTTCCTCAGCAACAGTTTAATGCTACAGCAGACAGAAGAAGTGAGCATCCTAGTTTTGGTGTTTCTTGTTTTGACTGTCATGCCAATGGAAATAGTAATGCAGCAACCCACCTTGTTGGTGATATTCGCCCTCAAGAAAATAGACGTCGCCTAGATACTCCAACTTTGCGTGGTCTTTATCAGCAGAGACTATTTGGTTCACAACGTGCCTTGAAGTCTGTTGAAGATTTTACAGAGTTTGAGCAGCGTGCAGCATATTTTGATGGTGACCATGTCATCGCTGCTAAAAAAGGTGTAAATATTCTTGAACGCGGTTCACAAGTACACTTTATGGCTGAGTTTGAATCAATTCTTGATTTTCCACCAGCACCAAAACTTGATGTATTTAATAAACTCGACCCAAGTAAAGCTACAAAATCTGAACTTCGTGGAGAAGCTGTTTTTAATGGTAAAGGGCAATGTATATCGTGTCATAGTGGACCAGCATTTAGTGATAATATGATGCACGACCTTAAAGTGGAGCGTTTTTATAAGCCAATGTTGAAAAATGGTCTTCTAGCTACGGCACAAGGTCCTATAAAGTCATTTCCACTACGTGGTATAAAAGATACTCCTCCATATCTTCATGATGGAAGACTTTTAACACTTGATGATACAGTTGAATTTTTCAACCTGATTTTAAATTTAAAATTGACTTCTCAAGAGAAAAAAGATTTAGTGAGTTATATGCAAGCATTATAAGAAACTGTTCTGATTTGGACTACTCTAAAGTAGTCTGAATTGAAATCACTTTAATATTAAATAATGACTTGAATTTTCTTCTTTTAGCTACAATTAGTGTATGAAAATATTACTTTTAGAAGATGACACAGCATTAGCAAGTATTTTAGTGGATTTCTTAGAGGACAACTATGAAGTTGTGCAGACATATAGCATGAAAAAAGCACTTACACTCTCAGAGGAGCAAAAGTTTAATTTGTACATTTTTGATATTAATGTTCCCGACGGTGATGGTATAACACTATTAAAAGAGTTACGAGAGTTTAATGACAATACTCCCACTATATTTATCACTGCATTTGAGGATACTAAGTATCTAAAAGCTGCATTTGAGTCGGGTGCAAATGACTTTATAAAAAAACCTTTTGACCTTGAAGAGTTAGAGCAACGCATCAGTAATATTAAACGTCAGTTTGGTTTAGGGGCGAAGATCAGTATTGAAGAAGACATAGTTTTCGATATGCAAACACACACTGTAAAAACAAGCAAAAAAACATATACAATGACACATAAAGAGAGTGACTTTTTGCATTATCTTTATAAAAACAGAGCAAGAGTTGTCAGTAGTGACGAACTGCTTCAAAATATCTGGGAGTTTGATGAAATGCCGAGTGATGATGCTGTACGAACTGTAATAAAAAACCTTCGAAAGTATATAGGAAAAGAGCATATACTCAATGTTAGAGGAGAAGGTTACAAGTATGAATGATTTAGAAAAACATTCCTTTTACTCCTTTTTAGCGATTTACCTTATTTCTTCTCTATTTTTTGTACTACTCTCTTCTTTTTGGTACTACTCTTCACTCAAGGGTTCACTTGAAAATGAAACATACTATAAACTTACCCATCTAGCAGACACTATCTCAGGTCAAATCATCAATGCTCAGATGAAAGATATAAGTTTTACTCTCCCACATGAAGATGGCTATAGTTATGTGCTTGTGCAACTGCATGAAAAAAAGGCTTATGAAGTTGGATATTTTGAAGAAAATGGGTATAAAATTCTTGTTTCCTCTTCACCACAAGAACATCTAAACATAAAGTATGTAGTAGTTAAAACACAAGAGTACTTCAAAGAGCTTAACAAGTTAAAATCTGATGTCATGACTATAGCAGGTTTAGTTTTTGTAGCCATATTTTTTATCTCGTTTATTTTGGCTAAGCTCTTTATGAAACCAGTACATAAACGCATAGAGCA
>JALSMC010000008.1 GCA_026987995.1 Sulfurimonas sp.
TGGACTCTATTGTCGCATCTGCTTGTTTGTTTATGAGTGTTGCGAACTCTAAGTCATCTAAGTACTCAAGTTCTTCAAGTCCAACGAGTTCTACTTTTGGGATTTTTAGCTTACTGTCAAAATCATTCACTTTTATGACAGTAACTGTTTTATCTCGTCTCCCCTCTACTATAAGCTGTAAAAAAGAGTGCTGATCTATGGGTCCGATAATGCCAACTGGTGTAAGACCTTGTCTTGTAGCATTTATATCTACCTTACCTAAAGACTCTCCCCAGAGTTGGATATACCACTTGTTAAAACCTTCTAAACGCGAGGAGTATGAAAAGACTACATTTATGTTAAAGCTATTTTTATACTCCACAAAAAATCGTGCTTTTTTCATAATGTTTTTATAAACATTTTGTTTCTCAAAAAAAGAATCATGTGCTTTTTTTATACCTTTAAGTATCGCATCTATATCTATACCTACTATAGCAAGAGGTAAGAGTCCAACAGCTGAGAAAACAGAAAAACGACCACCGACATTTTTAGGTATCTCAAAAGTTTTCATCTGATGTAGCTGTGCATAAGCATATAGTTTAGAGTCTGACTCTGTTATAACAAGAGTGTTATCTTTACTAATCTTTACAAGAGAGTTTATGTACTTAAAGATAGAGATAGTTTCAACAGTCGTACCAGACTTAGATATGATAACAAAAAGTGTGTCTTCTAAGTCTATCGCTTCTATTTTAGACTGTATATCTATGGGGTCTGTTGTCTCAAGAAAGTGAAGTTTTTTTTCTAAATCTTTAGAATGTTTTAAAAACTTGTAAATTGCATATGTACCAAGTGTACTACCACCAATACCGATAACTACGATGTGCTTTTGCTCCACACTACTAGCATACTCTTTATAGCTTGCTATATCTTGCTGCACAAGGTTGTAGTAGCCTATTGATTCTTTTTCTTTGAGAATTTCATTAAAGAGTTTTGTGTCGGATATACTTGGGTTATAGTTATCTTCATAATTCATATTTGTAAACCTTAACTTTTATCTTTGGCATAAAAGTAGTTAGTAGCCTCTACAAAACCATCTACACTACCACAGTCAAAGCGTTTTCCATCAAACTTATAGGCTATCACCTTACCTATTTTTGCCATCTCTAAAAGAGCATCTGTTATCTGTATCTCTCCACCTTTTCCAGGTTTAGTGTTTCTAAGAACATCAAATATATCTGGAGTTAAGATATAACGACCGATGATTGCAAGGTTTGAGGGAGCATCTTTTGGCTCTGGTTTCTCTACCATGTCATTTACTCTAACTAAAGAGTTTTTTGCATAACTAGCATCTTTCACTACATCACCCGCTATGACACCGTACTTATTACTATCTTCAGGTGCTATCTCTTCTACTGCGACTATACAACACTTATACTTCTCATAAAGTGCGGACATCTGTTTAAGTACACCTTTTTCCTCGTTGTCGCAAAGGTCATCAGCAAGAACGACTGCGAAAGCCTCGTTACCTATAAGTGTCTCACCTGTAAGTATCGCATGTCCTAAACCTTTCATCTCAACTTGTCTGGTGTACGAGAAAGTACAAGCATTTATGACACTTCGTATCTCTGTTAGGTATGACTCCTTGGCTGTTCCTTTTATCTGGTGTTCAAGCTCATATGAAATATCAAAATGGTCCTCGATGGAGCGTTTTCCTCGTCCTGTAACTATCGCCATTGTATCCATTCCTGCTTCTATCGCTTCTTCTACACCATACTGTAGTAGTGGCTTTGTAAGCACTGGTAACATCTCTTTTGGTATCGCTTTTGTAGCTGGGAGGAAACGTGTTCCATATCCTGCAGCTGGGAATAGACATTTTTTAATTTTGTTCAATTTTTATACCTTTAATTTAAATATTTTAACATTTGGATTAAGTATCACAGGTTCAAAAAGCTCTTTATCATACTCTTCTAACACCATTAACTGTATATATAAAGAGTTAAATGCTTTGTCATCAAGCAGTAAAAATGTATTGTAATTACTCATAAATATCACATTTAAATCAGCTGTAAAGTTAAGTAGTTGTACCTCTTTTTGAAGTTTCATGTTTTTATCGTAAGCTGTTTTCACAAACTGTTTTATAGGGTGTACTTGTCCCCCAATGGAAACAGTAGAATTTACTTTATCTAAAATGATTCCACGTCCAAGGTTTATTTGACTTCCTACATCTTTAAAAGTTCGACTCATATAGAAAAAAGGATTTTTCTTTTTGTGTCCATTCATCAAGTTTAGGTCTGAAAAGAGTGCTACTGTTGGGTAAATACTCAACATCCTATAGGGAAGATAAAGATAAACATCTCTTGTCTTTTTTGGTAACTTTATATCTTGTGATAAAGATTTTAAAAAGTCATTTGTATCTGTAAAACCATACTCTTTTGTCATATCTTCTATGTTTGAAAACATTGTAAGATTTTTCTCTTTTATCTCTTCTTTATGAGTTGCTACAAACTCAAACTTTTTCTCTGTGTACTCAACATCAAGTCGAGCCATTTTTGCAGCTACATCTTGAGGGTTAGTGAGTATATAACTCACAGGAAAGTTAACACTTCCTGAGTGCTTCCCACCATCTGCTAAAGTTTTTACATCTGCATAATATCTCAGTGGGTACCCATAATCCCACCAACCTACAACATAATCCTCTCTATCTGCTATGGATTTCAATTTATCAAGGATTTGCACTTCTGTTTTATCAAAAACTGTTGGAACTTTATAGGCATCTATATGTTTATAGTTAGGGTAAAGTATGGCAAGTGTAAACGCGAACATACTTAAGTACTTGAGTCTTTGAGTAGGTAAAGTGTTTGCAATTTCTGTAATCAAAAAAGCGATACCAAGAGCAAGTATAGGTACAGCATAGATAGTAAAACGCAGCCCACCAACACTTGCTAAAAATCCAAGTCCGACCATCGGTAGTGTTAAAAGCATAATCTTATGCCTGTATGAAAGGTAAGCATAACCAGCTAAGGAAATCACAAAAGTGATCGGGTGTCCACTGATTCTGTTTGCAAATGTTTCAAAAGGAATCTTACCTGCTTCTCGAATTGTCTGCATAACAGAAAAAAAGTGAAGTTTTAAGCCATCATCACCTGCAATGATAGAAGATGTAAATACATAACCTTTGAGTTGATTCCAAATAGGTAAAAATCCACCTGTTATAAAAAATGCTACTATTGATATACCTAACATATAAAATATATACTTATCAAACTTCGCTTGCTTGAAAATATAAAAACTTCCTAAAATAAGAAAAAGTCGAATGTAACCATCAAGACCCATCATCGCGAACATCATGATAGCAAGGAGTTTATAATTAAAAGTATTTTTTCTGTCAAATATAAGAGTATAAAGTAAAATCAGACCAAAAAATGAAAACTCCAAAGAGTAGCTTTGAGGGTACCACCATCTATAAACTAAGATGTCTAAGGCTGCGAGTAAAAGGTATATATTTTGTTTTGTTTGAATCGCCCAGATAATAGACCATAAAAGAAACATTGGGAGTACGATGTTAAGCATGTCCGTATCATAGTACCCGACCATAGTTCGGTTATAATAACTCCATGCAACAGATGCTAAGAGTGCAGCGATAAGCCCCATCTCTAAGTTTTTGAGCACTTTAGCGATTAAAATTATAGGGATAACAAGAAGTGAACTTAAAAAAACTGGCATATAAAGTAAAACAGTCTCAAAAGAAAAAGGTAATACATAAGCAAAAAAAGCAGTTAGCTGAGATGCAGCAGTAGTAACAGGGGAACTATCATTTAATTGATGAAACTTATCAAAATACTCTTTCGCGTCTGGATTTGTACTTGCACCAGTGAGGAAATCCCTCGCACCCTCAGCAAAATAGTAGCCATCGTTTGTGTTTATCATAAACTGACCATTAAATTTAAAAGCTTCAGTACCATTAAAGTGATACACCCAAATAAGACGCATAAGTATAGAAAATGTAAAGGCAATAAGTATATAAATAAGTGTTAGTTTAGTTTCGTGAGTGATTGTTTTCAAAGATTATAATCCAATAATAAGTTTATTTTTAATAAATAAGATTATATCACAGGTTTTATTTTTTTGGGATTAAAAGTGTGGCTCCGGATGCTGGATATTCTAGAACAATATAAAAAAAACGATAAAGACCATAAACAAGGACTTTGTAGCTCTATCAAAATCTTTCTACATCTTCATTACTATTTATTTTCAGGCACAGTTTGGGCACAATAATGAATATCAACTTTTAATTAATTTTATTATTTTTAGATATAATCATCTAAATAAAGACAAGGAACCTTTTTGAATACAGTTCAAGAACAAGAATGTGGACATGTAATTTCTGATAATGATGTAAAAGGGAATTATGCTATTCCTCAAATTGCAAAGACATTTGTAAATAGTCAATGTCTTGAACATGAAATAGAACAATATTCTCAAATTTTAATTAAAGATTCCAATGATGAGTATATGACAGATATTATGATTAAACATTTTTACAAGTGTAATGTAAAATCATTTAAAAAGGATACTACTGGTAAAGTTGCATTTCATAAATTTTTCGAATTATTAGAAAAACACAGAAATAAGAAAATAGCTTCTTCAATTCATGCTAAAGAATTACTTACCTATAAGAAGAACGAGGTTCAACAAATCCAACTTTCTGCAATGTGGGATGGAATTATAGCCTGGAGGAAACTAGGTTATAACTATTGTGATGACTCAATAAATACATTGATAATGAGTAAATGGTATAAATATATGGATGATATATTTGTGTCTATGAGTGAAGATGAATATATAAATATACTTACAGACTATATGTATATTGAGGATATTCCAAGTAAGTACTTAATCCCAGTAAGTGGACTGAAATCATTTTCAAAATGGTTACAGGATGATGATACACTTGTTAAAGTGGAGATGTATAAAGATGTTATATAAAAGGGAGAAAAGATAATATGATTAATAGATATGATGTAAAATTTTATGTTGGTGATAATAATAAAACATTAGTATTTCGTGCATTTTTAATTAATAGAGCCACTTGCAAATTCAAACCAAGCAAACAACTAAATTCTTCTCATAGCGATTTTTGAGATTAAAAAAAATCCCTCTAAATCAATATTACCGATATTTTATCTCAATTTTCCTAAAATTCTAA
>JALSMC010000009.1 GCA_026987995.1 Sulfurimonas sp.
CTCTCTGCTCAACCCCCTAAGATGATTACCCCCGGAGTAAGTACAAAGTAATGTTAAAGATATTTTCTCTTATGCTTTCACCCCTACTTCTCTTTTCCCAAACACTCTTCACTCAAGAGACTATACAAGAGTACTTAAATGAGAGTAACCCTTACTACTATGCCAGCATTGCAAAAGAAGCAGTAAGTAGGGAAAAAGAAAATGTTTTTCAGTCTGCGTTTGATACACAGTTTAACATGAAGTATGATACTAAACGCTACCCAACTACTGAGGGAGATTATAGGCAAGTAGACCTCACTAAAGCTATTGGTAATGGTATGGAGTTTAGTGTGGCTTACCGTGATGCACAAGGTACACAAGAGTATAACAACATCAAAACGGGTGAAGAGGGAGAAATTTACACAAGTGTAAATATACCTGTACTTTCTCTCATTAATAACACAAGCAAAAATGAGTTAGATTTACAAGTAGCACAACTCAAAACTAAAGAGTTATCACAAGGAAGTAAAAAAAAGATTTTAAAACTCTATTTTATTACTTCAAAAATCTACTTTGAATTACTCTTCAACAGAGGTGTTTATCTAACAGAAAAAGATTTACTCAATAAAGCAGAACTAAACTATGACTTTATCGCTAAAGAAGTAAGAGGTGGAAAACGTGCAAAAATAGCCCTTATAGATGTGAAAAGCCAGATAATAAATAGAAAACAACGGCTTCTTAGTGCAAAAAACCGATACCAAAACTTAGAAAACACTTTTTTAAAGTATCTCAACATCTCAAAAGAGACTTTTTATAAACAATATACTCTTCCTAGTATAAAAATTGAAGAAGGCAAAGATAAAGAGTTATATGTTGGTGCGCAAGAGATAGCTTTAAAAAATCGTCCTGAGTTTCAAGAGATAGAGTACTTACTAGATAAGGTAGACCTACAATCACAATACAATGATATATCAAAGTACCCAAAGTTTGATATCAGGCTCAATGGTGTGTATGATCTAGCATATAAAGAGAATGGGTATAAAGTCGCTATGGCTTTTAACTTTCCTCTAGAGAGAAGTGACTACAAAGGAAAAGATGAGAGTTATAAAAAAGAGAAGATTTTACTTCAGAACTCTAAACTTACTATTAAAAATGACATTCAAGTAAATATTAAAAATATCATACAAAAAGCATCCCTGCAAAAGCAAAATATTCAGCTAGCTGATGAAGAGATATCTTTAGTAGAACAGTTAGAGAGTGCTGAGAGAAGAAGATATCAAGAAGGTCTAAGTTCTTTACTCTTTGTCAATCAACGCGAGATTTTAAGCCTCAAAGCACAACAAAAACTTCTGCACTACTACTTTGAGCTTCAGTTACTGCACCTTCAGTTAAAGTATGAACTAGGCATACTTTTACAAAAGAGCTAACTTAACCTGCGTTTATACTCATCATAACCAAACTCTTTGACTACTTCGATACTACCATCAAGTCGTTTCACAACTAATGATGGAAGTTTTATGCCATTAAAAGTAGTGTTTTTAACAAAAGTATAATGCACCTGATCTTCAAAAATAATCTTATCTCCAACTTCAAGTGCTACATCAAAAGAGTAGTCACCCATAATGTCACCAGCAAGACAAGTGTTACCACCTAAACGATAGGTATACTTTTTTTCTCCTGCAACTCCAGCACCTCTTACTTCTGCACGATAAGGCATCGAGAGTGTGTCTGGCATATGTGCTTCTGCTGAAGTATCTAAGATGGCGATATTCATTCCATTATGAAATACATCTAAAACAGTAGATACTAAATAGCCACTTTCCCAGCCAACAGCTTCACCTGGTTCAAGATAGACATCTATTTGGTATTTCAAACGAAACTCTTTGATAATACAAACTAATTTATCAATATCATAATCTTTTTTCGTGATGTGATGTCCACCACCAAAATTAATATATTTTAAATTTTTAAAATATTTACTAAAATCTCTTTCAAACGCGATTAAAACCTCTTCTAGTGCATCTACATTTTGTTCACACAAGGCATGGAAGTTAAGTCCATCTACCCTATTTAAGGTACTTTCATCTATATTTTTAAGTGTAGTACCTAAGCGCGAGTAGAGTCCACAAGGGTTATATATGTCTTTTGGAGAGGCTGAAACTTCAGGATTTATTCGTAAGGAAACATGAATATTAGGATTAATTTCTTTGGTTTTTAAAAGAAATCTATCTAATTGATGTGGTGAATTAAAAACTATGTGGTTTGATAGTTTTACTATCTCTTTTAGGTCTGATTCTTTAAACGCTGGAGAGTAAGTGTGTATCTCTGCTTCACTATTGTACTTTAAAAATTCTTCTTTAGCAAGACGAGCTTCGTGCAGTCCACTTGCACAACATCCATCCAAATACTTAGATACTAAAGCAAATGTAGAAAACATAGCAAAACCTTTGAGTGCTACAATTATCTTAGCACCACTGCGTTTTTGTACATCTGCAAGTATTTTTAAATTATTTTCAAGTAATGTTTCATCACAAAGATAATAGGGAGTTTCTATATTAGTCATTACTATGATTTGTTCTTTATATATATCTCTTTGAGTCCGATGCAAATACTTTTAAAACGCAGAACATCTAAGCCCATACTTAAAACTATATCAGCTGCATCATTAATTGATTCCTCTGTAAAAATATCTGTCACATTTACTGCAGTTCGAACTACATCAAGAGCATCTATGTAATTATCTTGTTTTGATGCACCGTCATGTTCAAAATCTAAACCTTTAAGAGTATCAACATAAAGTGTATCTAAATGCCAGTGCTCAAACAAAAGTCCACTCACATAGTATGATGATGTACCAAAAATATTATTTTCATATTCTGATATATTTGATGCTTTTTTTAAACCACTTATAAACTCTTTAATACTACTACTGTGTACCACTTCTTGTGCAACAACTAATTTACCAGACTCCATAATCAAAGCAAGAGGAGCTAAAAACTGTGCATCTTTTAAGTTTATTTTTGCATACCATTGACTCATAAGAGCACTCTGCATATGACATATATCATTAAACTTATTATTAGAAAGCCCATATGGACGTAAGTTTGCTATTATTAATGACTCTATAGAGTAGCGAACAACTAAGCCATACACTGTTTGTGTACCAAATAGAGTAACAGCCTGCGAGATAGAATTAATTTGCTTAGAAAAACCGTACAGAGGAGAGTTTATCATCTTAAGTATGTTAACAGTCAATGCTGCATCAGTCTCAATAGCTTTAACTAATTTTGCTATATTCACATTCTCAGCACCGTCTTCATAGAGGCCTCTTACAATTTGTGTTGTATCTGAGAGAGGAGCTAATGCTTCTATGTTGTTTACAATACTTCTAAAGTTCATCTTAAACCTCTAGCTCTTTTACTTTCCAAGGTAGACCTTGTTTGCCTAACTCTTCCATAAATGGATCAGGATCAAACTCTTCCATATTAAAGACACCCGTACCATTCCATTCGCCTTCTAGCATAAGTTTTGCACCTATCATCGCAGGAACACCTGTAGTATATGATATGGCTTGAGAGTTTACCTCTTTATAACATTTTTGATGATCACTTACTTGGTAGATATAGATTCGCTTGCGTTTACCATTTTTCATACCTGTAACAACAACACCAATATTTGTTTTGCCTTTTGTTTTTTTACCCAAAGTAGATGGATCGGGCAGAAGAGTTTTTAGCAACTCAATAGGAATTATTTTTTGTCCCTTATGCTCTATCTCTTTTATGCCAAGCATTCCTACATTTTGAAGAACATGCATATGGTCTAGGTAAGTTTTTGTAAAAGTCATATAAAACTTTATCTGCTTGAGACCTTTAATGTTTTTTATCAGTGACTCCATCTCTTCATGATACATCAAATAAGAGTCGCGTTTACCTATCTCAGGATAATCCCATACTTTTTTGAGTTGTAGTGGTTCTGTTTCAAACCAACGTCCACCATCCCAGTATCTACCCTTTGCAGAAACCTCACGAAGATTTATCTCTGGGTTAAAATTTGTTGCAAAAATATAACCATTATTTCCATCATTACAGTCATAAATGTCTATGGTGTCAATGGTGTCAAAGTAATGTTTTTGCGCAAATGCACAAAAAACATTCGTAACACCAGGGTCAAAACCACTTCCAAGAAGCCCCATGACACCAGCTTCTTTAAATGCCTCGTCTCTTTCCCACTGTAACTTGTACTCGAACTTAGCCTCATCTGGATGCTCATAGTTTGCAGTATCAAGATATGGGGTTTTTGTAGCGATACAAGCATCCATAATTGTTAAGTCTTGATAAGGAAGTGCTACATTTATAACTATGTCAGCCCCTATTTTTTCTATGAGTGTTACTATATCTTCTGTGATGTCAGCATCAAGCTGTGTGACAAATATCTCTGCTTCAGGCAGCTCTTTTTTTATCTTTACACAAGACTCTATGTTTCGACTTGCTAGTACTATACGACCAAAAGTTTTTGCATTTTGTACACATTTGTGTACTACAACACGACCTACTCCACCTGCACCAATTATTAAAGTTGTTTTTGTTTTATCGTTTATCATTAAAATTTCTCACCTAAATATAAATATCCACTTGTTTCTCCCTCAATCGAACTACCAAACGCGAGGTACAAAGGACCAAGTAATGTATCCGCTGCTATATAAATTGTAGCAGATTTTTTCATCATTTCATAGTTTACACTATCTCCTCCATCCCAAGTATTGCCCATTTCTAAAGAAAACCCTGCATATAAAGGGGCATTAAGTGTTCCAAAGAATCCACCATCTTTTATCTCATAAGCATATCTTACAAATGCTAATGCCATATTATCTCCATTAAAAGAGTATGGAGCATATCCTGAAAGATTGAAAAGTCCCCCTAAAGTATAGGTTCCTGCTAGTCTTGCGACATCATCAGGTTTATATGTATTTCCATACTTTGCTCGAAAAACAATACTATTTGAGTAAAATGAAAATGGTTTTTCAACATCTAAATATATCTGCTCATAATCATAATCACTTCCCCAGTCTTTCATCTCTTTTGTCCATTTTATTTCACCACGCATACCAACTTTTGGAAAATTGACATTATCTAAGTCATCAATTTTAATATGTGCATATATTGGATATGCAGAATAATTTTCATTAAATGAGAAAGAATCC
>JALSMC010000010.1 GCA_026987995.1 Sulfurimonas sp.
GAACTCTTAGAAAAAGCAACAGCATTAGAATACAACGCTAAGATACAATCAGCACATCAAATCGATCAGTTAAGTTACTTTGCATTTGAAGTTTTTGATGAAGATCTACTCATAGCTAAGGGCGAGTTTATTATCGCACTTAGTTAGTCTCGTATCTTGATGGTATAGCTTGCAAAATCTTTACCATGAAGTAGGGCGATAAGTTTATCAAAATTATAATTACTTTCATCAAGGCGATTTGCGCTTACACCTTCAAATTCAGCTAAATTGATTCTATTTTTAGAGTATATTGCAATATACAACTCTTTTACAGTTTTGTTGTATGGATTACTCATCTTGAGTGCAGACTCTGTTTGTTTATTAGGATAAGTAAAAGATTTAAGAGAATCATAATTTGCTAAAATAACACCAACTTTTCCATTGTGTTCTACATAGAGGAGACTTACATAAGCTGGATGAGACTGCGATATAGTGACAAAAAAATTATCGCCAGTAGAGTAAACTTTTTTATTTGGCATAATCGATATATTTTGAGATGTTTGATTTGAAAAAAGTCTATAGAAGTTTTTTTGGTTGAGAGGGAAGATAATATTTTCATATTCTATCTGCCAAAGGTTGTCTTTGCGAAGAAGTTCATAATTTAGTCTATATTGAATCTCGTCATTTAAAGAGAGGACGAGTGGAGTGTTTTTGATGTAATCATTTTGTTGCTCATTACTAGAGATGTCTGATAAACGCTTTTTAAACTTTAGCTCTATGGGTGAGTTGTCATATTTTGCAGCGACATACCACAAATCATCTTCGTGCTGTACTTTTATAAACTCTACGCCACTGAGTTTAGCCTTAGAGGTAGTATGGGAATCTATAAAGGTGTTACTTTCTGCTTTGCCATCATCATCTTGTGTAGATATATCTACGTTTGACTCTATACTTACAGAGATAGAGTGGCTTATGTCCATCATAGCACTTTGTTTCGCTTTGTCTATGGAGTAGTTGACTCCATAGCCTATTATATCATTATCGCTATGTTTAATGTTAAAAAACCAAGCTGGTGTAGCATACGACAAAACAGGTACCATTAAGAGATAAAACAGTTTACGCATTAGTAAAGTCTTTGACTTTTATTACCATAAATCTGAGGAACTTGTTTGTATCCAAGACCTTTGATAAGAGATGACCTTTTTACTTTTCTTTTAACATCTGGATAGACACTGTTTAGGTTAGTTTCTCCAGTTGATAGCTTATTTATCAAGTAGTATGAGAACATTCTTTGTTGTTTGTCTTCAAAATCATTTGCAAAATCTGTAGACTTTCCTGCAGTAAAGAGGGTAAGTTTGCTACTATTTATACGCGCTTTTGTAGTTTTAAGGACAGGTGCTACACCTTTGTATAGGAGTTGACCGTTGTCATCCTTTCCACTAAAACAACTGTCCATAAAGATAAAAACTTTTTTGACAGGTAGTTCAGAAAGACTTGCATAGATATTGTCAAGTTTGAGGTTTGGCTCTAGGTGAATCGTATCAGCACTCATATCGTAAGGAAGTATGTAAGAAGAACCATCTTTACCTGGTACACCATGTCCTGCATAGTAGATATATAAGTTTCCGTTACCATCTGCTAACTCTTTGATAAGTTCTATCTTTGCTTTAAGTTGTCCAGATGAAGCTTGTTCATTTAAAACAGTGATGATGTTTTCTTTTGGAATTCCAAAAGTGACATTAGCAAGTTTGGCAAAAGAGAGTGCAGAGGTATCTGCAAATTCAACATCAGTATTTTGTTTATATTTACTGATACCGATTACTAAAGCGAAAGAATCTGGTTGTTCTTGTTTTGCTTTTGCAAATGTAAATGGAGAAGCTATAGGTGCAACCACTACCGGAGTTGTTACCGCTATCGCTGGTGCTATAGCCGGACTTGCATTTTCATAAACAATAGTTTCATTAGGGTACCATTTGTAGGCTATTTTAATCTCATTATCTATACTCTTTTTAAATCTTGCAACGAGTTTGTTGTAGTTACCATGGATTTTACTGCCATTGTATTTATAGTGGCTACTTGTAGCAAGGTAATTGATACTATATGTATCTTCAGAGTATCTTATGTCTACCTTTATAAACTTTTTGCTGTTACCCTTTAAAGCAGTTGCATGACCGGGAGATATATATTTTAATCTCCAACGGGTTTTATTTGCTGCTTGTTTAATCGCGTAAGCAACACCATTGCTTTCTATTTTATATCTTACAGGCTGGTCGTTGTAGGCCTTAACAGATTTGAGACATCCTGTAAGCATGAGTCCAGTAAAGAGAAGGGCGATGAGTATTTTGCTTGTCATGATATATCCTTATACATTCTACTTATATTATAACTTTTGTTATATAAAAACTAGGTTATTGTCTTAAATTAATTCTCATTAAGTAGTAAGAAAGTTTTTAATACATATAATTAGATTGTAACAAAAAAACTAAAAGGAACTATATGAAAAGAGTCATATTAATAGCAAGTGCATTTTTAATTACATTATTAATTACTGCCTGTGGAAGCTCTATAGCAGTGCCACCAGAGCAACAGGCAATTATAGATAAGCAAGAAGTTGTTTATACTCAAGTAAACATGTGGGAGGGTAAAAATAAAGTTTATGGTATCAACTATAATAAAGGTTTGATGATACCTGTTAATTCTAAAGTGAAGATACTTGCAGTTAACGCTAAAGTGATTACTTTTGAATTTATGGATCAAAAAATAAACTACTATACTCATAAAAAGTATACTAAAGTTGATTCTATAGCAATGATGAAAAGAATTTTTGGCACAAAACCAGTTGACCTTACAAAGTTCTCTAAATTAGCACAAGAAAATATTAAAGCAGGGACACTTGCTGTTGGTATGACTAAGGAAGAAACTATTGTATCTCGTGGTTATCCACCATTATATACAACATTGTCTTTGAAGGCTGATTATTGGAAGTTTCACCACTTTAAAGTATTTGGTATTGGTAAAACTACTAGTGTAAGTTTTAAAGATGGAAAAATTTCAAAAATAGAAGGTGGAGCTCATTAAGCTCCCCTTTTAGACTTTATTGCTTAGCTTTGCATATCATAAGAGTGTGACCAAAACCTAAGCCATTTATCTCTTCTTCGACCTCTAATCCAGCCTGATTTACAAATGATTCAAACTCAATAGCTCTGTACATTTTACTGGTACCATTTGCGAGTGCTGTAAAATATGGTGATGTATTTATAAGTGTGTATGAACCTATCTCATGCGTCTGTCTATCCCAAAAAGGTTCAACTATATAAACGCGACCATCTTCTGTTAAAGCATCTTTGGAGCGTTTGAGTATGTTGATGATGTCGCTCGGTGGGAAACAGTCAAGAAATTGACTCATCCATACAGCATCATAGCCAGTTGGAAAATCTATAGAGTGGTCAAGTAAGTTGATTGCTACACCGTCAACTCTTTCACCTACGCCTTTTTCTTGTGCATTTTTCATCGCTACATCTATCTGACCTTGATGATCGAGTATAGTCACCGAGGTGTTTTTTGAAGCGGCTGTAAGTGCTGTCGCCCATTTACCCGTGTTTCCACCCGGTTCTAGTAGTTTTTTGATACCTTTTTTACTCATAATTTCTACAAGTTTTACAAAAGCGGCATCAGAGTAAAAGTGGTCAAATCCAAACCAGCTATCCTTTGCTTTTTGTGGAAGTTGTGAAAGGATAGGATAGATGGTTTCCTCTTTTGAAAATGTTTCATGAAGTCCAGCAGCAGTTCCAGTTTTAAGTGCTTCATCAAGATAAAAAAGACCTATGTAGTTGACATCGTGATTGAAGTCCATGTTGACTTTTGTCATCTCATCTGTCAGTAAAAAGTAGCCTATCTTTGTGATGGTGTATTTTTCATTCTCAAGTTTAAGTGCGCCCATGCTGTAGCCTGATTCGCAGAGTACTTCGACAGCATATATTGGCAATGAGAGTTTCTCAGATATCTCTTGAGTGCTTAGCCCCCTTTTGTTTGCTTTTACAAGCTCGAAAATTCCCCAGTCTCTGAGTAATCTTGCGCATTGAAAGATTACTGGTCCAAAAGCAATCTTTTGAGCTTCAAGAAGTGCATCTGCACCACTTAGTTTATCTGTATCAAACATTGATGTCCCTAATATTATATTTTTACAATTATACTTAATGTTTAATTATTTTAGTATAAATATGTTAAAATAACACATGATTTATAATAGTTTATATGAAGTAAAAGAAAAAAGTGAAAATAGTGCTACAGTAGTTCTGACAAATAAGAACCATCCCGTTTTTAAAGCGCATTTCCCTGTGAAACCTGTCTTACCGGGTTTTATACATTTTGAAATCATTGCAGATGTTTTTGGTGTAGAGATAACTAAGATAAAAAAAGCAAAGTTTACAAAAGTTGTCTTGCCAAAAGAGACTCTCGTTTATGAAAAAAACAATAACAAATATAAGATTTTTTCTCAAGGTGAACAAGTAGCGAGTTTTGTTCTATGAAGGCTTGCGTTGTAGTACCTGTTTACAACTCCCCTTACATAAATGAGGTTATACAAGAGCTTATCCCATATGGTTACCCAATCATCGTAGTGGATGATGGAAGTGATGCTAAGGTTATTATAGATGATGCTAAGATAACCTTGCTAAGACACGATGTTAATATGGGAAAGGGCGAAGCGATACTTACTGGGGCGAAAAAAGCAAAAGAGTTAGGTTATGAGTGTTTTGTAACCATGGATGCTGACAAGCAACACATCGCGTCTCAAATTCAAAAACTTCTTGATGTTTATGAAGAGGATAGTATCGTTGTAGGTAACCGAGATTTTAGTGCTAGCGATGTACCAGATAGCTCAAAGTTTGGAAGAAAGTTTTCTAATTTTTGGGTAGCCTTAGAGTCTTGGCGAAAACTAGGTGATACGCAAAGTGGCTTTAGAATGTACCCAGTTGATATCTTGGAATTGCCACTTAAAAACAAAAGGTTTGATTTTGAGATAGAGATTTTAGTATTTCATACATATCGTGGCGGTAATATAATAGATGTGGAAGTTGAGTGCTATTATCCTCCACATGAGGAGCGTATCTCACACTTTGATAAACTTCATGACAATATAAGACTTACAAAGGTACATACAAAGTTGATGATTCAAAGATATTTACTCCTAAGAGGATG
>JALSMC010000011.1 GCA_026987995.1 Sulfurimonas sp.
GAGCTTTTAAATAGACTCTCAAAAATAGAAGAAGTTGAACGAATCCGTTTTACATCGCCTCACCCTTTTCATATGGATGATGCGTTTATAGAAGAGTTCGCAAGAAATCCAAAAATATGTAAGTCTATGCATATGCCACTTCAAAGTGGAAGTACAAAAATCCTCAAAGCAATGAAACGCGGTTACACAAAAGAGTGGTTTATTAACCGTGTAGAGAAACTTCGAGCTGAGTGTCCTACTGTCAGTATAAGCACAGACATCATTGTTGCGTTTCCTGGTGAGAGTGATGAAGACTTTGCTGATACTGTAGATGTGATGAAAAAAGTGCGTTTCGATCAGATATTTTCTTTTAAGTATTCTCCTCGTCCTCACACTGAAGCAGAAAACTTACCTGAAGTAGATAGTGAAGTGTCATCAGACAGACTCTCGTATCTGCAAACACTTAACAATGAGATTCATGATGAGATAAACGCGAAGCTTATGGGAAATACTTATAGTGTTTATTTTGAAGAGCTTATCCGTGATGGGTATGTGAGTGGGAGAAGTGATAATAATATTGTTATAAAAGTAAAAGGTTCAGAAGAATTACTTGGAACATTTCAAGATGTAAAAGTTACAACTATTGGTAGGACTATCTTAACAGGCGAGATTTGTGTTTAAGAAACTAAGTCGTTCATTCGCTCTTATGGTAGTTCCCTTTCTTGGTTCACTTCTTATCAAGTTTTTACACCTTACAAATAAAAATGTTTTTCACGGTCCAGCAGAGTTAAGTGATGAAGCATTTATCTTAGGCTGTTGGCATAATGACTTGTTAATGCTTCCATACCCTTATCTACAATATAGAAAGGTTTTTCATGTTAAAGCTATGATTTCGAATCATTTCGATGGTGAGCTTATTGCAAGGACGATAAAACACTTTGGTATAGGGCATATCGCAGGTTCTAGTAACAAAAACGCAGCAAGAGTTCTTATTCAAGCGATGAAAAACATCAAAAATGGTACTGACATTGCTATAACACCAGATGGTCCTCGTGGTCCTCGACACTCTGTTGCTGATGGCATAATAGTTATAGCTCAAAAAACACAAGCAAAAGTTGTACTTGTCTCCATCAAACCATCCAAGTATTGGCAATTAAACTCATGGGATAGGTTTATAATTCCAAAACCTTTTGGAACTATAAACTACTATCTATCTGAAGAACTAGATATCGCATCTATGGATAAAGAAGAAGCCCGTATACTTATCGAAAAAGGATTATTAGCACATGAAAACTAGATACCTATTCCCCCTGATTGCATTTACTTTAGTAGCAGTTATGGCACTGTACTTTTTACTTAACCCTTCATATGAAAGATCCATAGAAGCAAAATATCATTATGAAATGGGGGAGTATAAAGAAGCTTATGAACTAGCTAATGAAGCTTTTAGTATGGATGTATATAACCGCATGGCAGCTACAATTATGGCACAGTCAAAGACTTCTCTCAAATATGTTGACTATATTAATCAAGCAAAAGAGTATCTCTCACAAATTAATGAAATTGCTACTCACGATAGTATATCAGATGCCCAGCGAGCAAAAATGAAGCTTATGAGTGAGATAATGGTTGACTCCTATGTTAAGTTAGCACCTAGTGTCATCACAGACAAAGACTTAGTAAAAGAAGCAAAAAAATACCATGATGATTTTGAGATTCTCCTTGAAAAAGTTACTCAATAAAAAAAGAGTTCTATTTTTAGAGTACCTAGAAAATGTAAGAGGCTACTCAGACCTAACTATCAAAAGTTATGATGCTTCTATCGTTGAAGCTTTATCTTTAGTTGAAATCTTACATGAAGAGAAAACTGTTGTTCTTAATCTAATGCCGTACCGTATCAAAATAGCTCACTTAAATGCAAAAACAATAAGTAAAAATTTAAGTGCTATAAGAAGTTTTGTTTTTTACTTAAATGAAAACGGCATGCAAGTTACATTGGAATCTGATGACAGTGTAAAAGTAGCCAAAACTCTTCCAAAACCCATCGCACACAAATACATACTTCAGGCAATAAATGGAGCGAAACTCAAAGAAAAACTTGTAGTAGTAATGTTGTACACTTTAGGCTTACGTATATCTGAACTTGCTTCCCTTAAACTTGAAGATATGAGTGAGAGTTGGATTCGTGTTATAGGTAAGGGAAATAAAGAAAGAAATGTGCCACTTTTAGATTCTACAAAAGAGCTAATTGATGAGTATTTATCATCTTTTGTTACAAAAAAATTCCTTTTTGAGAAAAATGGCGAAAAATTAAGCGAAAATAGTCTAAGATATATCGTTAACAAAGTCTTTAGAGATGTTTCACTCAAAGTAACACCTCACCAACTTCGACACTCGTATGCGACTTCACTTTTAAATGGAGGTGCTCCAATTGTCGATGTGAGTGAATTACTTGGGCATTCATCTATGGCTACAACACAAATATATACTAAATTAGGCAGTGCATTGAAACAACAAAACTATAACAAAGCACATCCACTTTGCGGAGTGGATGAGTAGTGTTAGATACGTTCTTAGAAGCTTTATACAATAAAGTTTTTGTCAATATCGTTGTTAAACGTGCATCTACTGATGTATATATAGAAGTATGCTCAAAAAAAGGTGTCGTTGATCATGCAAAAGAGAGCTTTGAAACAACCCAGCTTAGCAATGAGTTGATGGAGTTTATAAACTCTTATACAAAAGAGTCTCCATTCTTTTACATCTCTTTTTTAGATAGCTCCGTTGAACAGGGTGCTTTACCAACTTGTGAGAAAAATAGACTTGATTTTTATGAAGATATAAGTGCCTCAGAATATAAGTGTCATGATAAAAAATGGACATACTACACCGCCAAATCAGAACTCTATGCAATAGAAAAAAAGTATGCAAATATAGGTATAGATTTTATGTTTTCTCCTTACTCTCTTATTAGTCAATTTTTTAAAGACAAAATATCTAGCAACTTAGCAATGTACATTTTACTACAAGATAGTTTTATAACTTTAGCCATTTTTGATCAGGGCTCTTTACTGTATGGAGAGCATTTAGATATGGAAACTACAAGTGAAGTTGAAGATGAAATCCTTGCTTCCATAGATATTGAAGAAGATATAGATTTAGAGATAGAACAGAGTATTAACCTTGAAGATGTTGATATGGATGATGCTATTGAAGACTTAGATGATTTTGGTGACATTGAAGACTTAGATACTATAGCAGATATAGATGAGTTTTCCCAAGATAAAGATTTAGAAGAAGAGCTCACTGATGTTGTCGAAGAGTTAGAAGAAGAGAAAAATGAGGGTAGTTTTAATGAAGACTATCAACGTTTTTCACTGATTCAAACCTCTTTAAGCCATTTTTACAATAATGAAAAATATGAGAGCACATTTATTGAAACAGTTTATATTGCTGATGCTATTGGTGTAAGTAGTGACTTAAAGCATTACCTTGAAGAAGAGATGTTTTTAAATGTGTACCTTCGACGTATGGATATAGCGATGGAAGTATGTGAACTAGCTAAAGAAGAGTTAAGCCTATGATACATAGTTATATAAGACCAAGAAAAAAGACTCTGTTTACTCAAGAAATACAGCTATTACTGAGTTTTTTTAGTATCACACTTATAATGCTCTTTTTCACATATACTTTTTTACTCTATAAAAATTATGTTTTTATAGAAGAGAAAAATACTAAAGTTCTTGCAAAAACAAACCTAGAAAAATCATTTGTGAAAATGAAAGCACAAATTCATTACATTGAGCAACAAGAATATTTAAGTGAGAAAATATATACAAAAAACAGAGTTTTAAAGGATTCTATTAGCAATCTGTTTGACCTAGTTCCATCACGAATCACTCTTTCAGAAGCTAAACTGCTTGAAAATGGTCTTATTCTCTATGGTGTTACGCCAAATAAAGATATATATAACTTTATGCTTCAAGCACCTTTGCGTTCTATCTTTCACAGAACATATAGTAGTTTTTATCCTGCACAAAATGGTTGGTTACATTTTGTCTCGACAAACTATATAGATGAGATGGAGATTAGTGATGAAAAATAGTATATCTCGTCAGCATATTTACTTAATATTTGCCTCACTATTCTTACTGCTTTTTGTGCTTATTTTTGCCTTTGGAGTACTTATACCTGAAGGTAAAGAGTATAGAATAAAACGTATTGATTTAAAAAAGATGAGCAAAGAATTGTATGAGTATCAAAATTTTCATAATGAAACTTTAGATACTCTCAAAACATTACAAGGCAAAGACAGAAGGATTATTACTGCGTTTGACACAACTTTTAGTCCTTACCGTTTTGAAAAACAAAATAAAGGACACTTTTCTCAGTTAAGTGTCTCTGCCTTGGAACTTGCAGGTATTGAAGGTGACTTCGCTGTGTATGAAGTAAACACAACTTCACAGATAAGTTCTCCTGCTAGTTTTTATAACTTTTTAGATTCAGTGAACAAAAGTGACTGGATCATCGCTATCAACTTCCCCATCAACTTTAAACGCGATGGTGAACTCATAATGTCTTCGTTTACTATGAAAGTTTATGCTAACAATAAAGATAAAAACTCAAGTGCTTCGGTATCAGAGGCTAAGTAAGCTCTGAGCTTAGGCTCTACTTTTAGTAAACGCAACTTCTCTTTTATCTTTTTATCTATACTTTGAGCTTTAAAATAGGGTGTAATACAGACATAAGCACCTGTCTGGCTTACTGCAAACTTTCTACTTATTATCACAGTTTTTTTTATTTTGAGCAGTGCTTTTTCTTCTGCTGTTATAAGTTTTCCTATGGACTTGAAGTATCTGTCTATGGTAACTATATCGCTGCGTTTAGAGTGACTTGATTTGAAATAGATAAGTTCATTGCATTGTTGTAGTTCTATGTCTAAGACTAACTCTTTTACATCTTCATCTAGGTACTCAAAGCTTTTTTTTATGCCAGATAAATATTTTTCTAACAATGGTTTTGAGTAATTATGTCGAAACTCATTGCGTTTATACTTCTCATCACTATTACTAGCATCAAGAAAGTATTTGAAGTCATTTTTTATGAGGTACTCTTGAAGTTCTTGTTTATCAAGATGCAAAAGAGGACGAATAAGAGTGTAGTCCTTGCGTTTATCAACTGCCTGCATACCTGCCA
>JALSMC010000012.1 GCA_026987995.1 Sulfurimonas sp.
TTTGGCTTTTTACTAGGAGATAAGTTTCCTGATAGTTTGACTTTTTTTGGTATCTCATTGATAGTTATTGCTGGGATATTAATTGGGTTTAAAAGAAAATAGGTTATAATAACATTTGAAAAGATTATGATATAGATAAGGAAATAGAATGAATAAATTATTAGGCTTACTTATTGTGAGTAGTTTGGCTGTTACAACTGCATCAGCACGTAAAATGCACTTAGAAGAGCATGAAAAGGACAACAACTTTTATGTTGCAACAAAGGCAATATACTCATTTGGTGCATCAGTTGATGAAGGAGAGAAAACATTAAAAGGTGATGCCGGAGCTGGTTTAGGCATTGATCTGGGTTATAAACTTGGTGCTGGATTTTCTGCAGAAATAGATGTGGCATATGTTGCTGCGGATGTAGTAGAGATAGATAGAGCTACAGGCGAAGAGATAAGAGCAAAAGGCACATTTACTACTTCTTCTTTAGATGTTGCATATATCCATCATATAACACATGAGCTAGAAGCATTTGTAAAGGGTGGTTATGAGTATGAGTTTGAAAAGATTAGTGACTTAAATGTTGACACAACAAACAGTGGGTTTGTGTATGCTGTAGGTGCAGAGTTTGAGTTGAGTCACATTAGTGCAATCGCAGTAGAATATGAGGGAACAACTATTAAAGGACCTCGTGGTAGTATCGCTTCTTTAGCTTATGTTTATAGTTTTTAAGGAAAATAGATGAAGTTGTTTTTTGGAATGTTATTGTTTATGATAGCTTTAAGTGGGTGTTCGAGTCATACTGATGATGCTTATTATGATAGAGCTAATAAAGCAAATGATAAAGCACAGAGTGAGTTACAAAAATAAAAGTTTTAAAAAAAGTGAAGCAGTGAAAAAATCACTGCTTAATAAACGAAGTTTAAGACTATAAGTCAGCTTCGTGTTTACCTAAGTACTCAGCAACACCTTCAGTCGTAGCTTTCATACCTTCGTCACCTTTTGTCCAACCTGCAGCACATACTTCACCATGCTCATCAGTAAACTGCATTGCATCTACCATACGAATCATTTCATCAATGTTACGACCAAGTGGTAAATCATTAACTACTGCATGACGAACTACACCCTTACCATCAATTAAAAATGAACCACGTAAAGCAACTGCTTCACCAAAAAGAACATCGTAATCTTTAGAAATTTGCTTAGTAAGGTCAGCTACAAGTGGGTAACCAACACGGCCTATACCACCTTCGTTAATTGCAGTTTCTCTCCATGCAAAGTGAGAAAATTGAGAATCCACTGAACAACCAATAACATTAACACCACGATCTTTAAAATCTTGAAGTCTATGGTCAAATGCGATAAGTTCTGATGGACAAACGAAAGTAAAGTCTAGTGGATAGAAAAATAAAACTGTACCTTTTTCACCCATGTTTTCTGATAATTTGAAGTCTTCAACGATTGAACCGTCACCTAAAACTGTTGTTGCTGTAAAGTCTGGAGCTTGATTTGTTACTAACATATATATGTCCTTGTATTTTGAATGATGTAATTCTAACTAAATATTATTAATAAACTAAGAAGGGAAAAATAGGACAAATAAATTAAAGAAAGTTTTAGATATACTTGCGACGATTTATGGCACTAGATGCCATATGTCAATAAGGAAAAATCGATGACAAAAGAGTATATATTTACTTCTGAGTCTGTAACAGAAGGGCACCCTGATAAGATGGCAGATCAGATCAGTGATGCAATTTTGGATTATATTATTGAAAAAGACCCACAGGCACGTGTTGCTTGTGAGACATTAGTGTCTAATGGTTTTTGTGTAATTGCAGGCGAATTGAAGACTACGGCTTATGCCCCTATGCAAGAGATTGCTAGAAAAGTTATTCAAGAGATTGGCTATACGGATGCTAACTATGGTTTCGACTATAGAGCAGCTGCTGTATTAAACGGAATAGGTGAGCAGTCTCCTGACATCAACCAAGGTGTTGATCAAAAAGATGGTTCTATTGGTGCGGGTGATCAGGGTTTGATGTTTGGATACGCTTGTCGTGAGACAGATGTACTTATGCCTTTACCTATTCACTTAGCACACCGTTTAACACAAAGGTTAGCATTAGTACGTAAGGAAGGAATTGTTCCTTATCTTCGCCCTGATGGAAAAGCACAAATAAGTGTTAGATATGTAGATGATAAACCAGTAGCAGTTGAGACTGTTGTTATCTCTACACAACATCATGATGGAATCAGCCAAGAGCAGATACATAAAGATATGATAGAAGAAGTTATAAAGCAAGTTATACCTGCTGATATGATGGATGAAAATACTATTTATCACATTAACCCTACTGGAAAGTTTGTAATCGGTGGTCCTCAAGGGGATGCTGGTCTTACTGGTAGAAAGATAATTGTTGATACTTATGGTGGTTCTTGTCCTCATGGTGGTGGCGCATTTAGTGGGAAAGATCCTACTAAAGTTGACCGTTCAGCGGCTTATGCTGCACGCCATGTTGCCAAAAACCTTGTAGCTTCAGGTGCTTGTGACAAAGCAACTATACAAGTAGCCTATGCTATTGGTGTAGTTGCACCTGTTTCTATAATGGTAGACACTCATGGAACTGGTAAAGTAGGAGAAGAAAAGATAGAAGCTTGTATTAAAGAGCTTTTTGATTTAAGTCCTGCTGGAATAATAAAATCACTTGATTTGTTAAAACCAATATATAGAAAAACTGCTGCTTATGGTCACTTTGGTCGTGAGGAAGATGGTTTTACTTGGGAAGTTACAGATAGAGCAGAGGAAATTAAGAAGTATTTAGGTCTATAAGGCTTAAATACTTTGTTTAAAAGTAAACATAACTAATAAATTTTTGTATTATTCAAATTTTTTTAGCTGTTTTTAAAAGTAGAGAGGGTATAGTACTCTAATTCAAAATTATAGGAGAAATAATGTCAGTAATAATTAACGACACATGCATCAACTGTGGTGCATGTATAGATGAGTGTCCAGTAGAAGCGATTGTAGACGAAGATGATAATCCAGATGGTGAGGATGTTTACTATGTATATGGTGACAAATGTGTAGAGTGTGTAAGTCATCACGACGAGCCTGCTTGTGCAACAGCATGTCCAACTGAAGGATGTATTACTTGGGATGCTATCGGTGATAGCCCATCTCACAGAGAAGACATTACAGAAGAACAACGTACTAATCACGAAAATATCGTAGACTAGTTTCTACAAACTTGAAGCACTTAGGTGCTTCATCTTCACAAGTAAAATACCTACATTTTACTATAAAATCCAAAAAATTCATTTTTAAACTAAAACCAATCTTTTTTTAGATATAATTCCAATCTAATTTTATATTTTCAGAGGAGATTTGATGGAAAGAACACTATCAATAATTAAACCAGATGCAGTAGCTAAAGGTGTTATAGGCAAGATTTTAGACAGATTTGAGAGCAAGGGTCTTAAGATCGCTGCTACAAGAAAAATGCAACTTTCTCGTGGTGATGCTGAAGCATTTTACGCAGTTCATGCAGAACGTCCATTTTTTGGAGACTTAGTTGACTTCATGATTTCTGGTCCAGTTGTTGTTACAGTTTTAGAGGGTGAAAATGCTATGCAGATTAACCGTGATCTAATGGGTGCAACTAATCCTAAAGAAGCTGAAGCTGGTACAATCCGTGCAGACTTCGCTGAAAATATTGATGCAAATGCAGTTCACGGAAGTGATTCTGTTGAAAACGCAGCAGTTGAAATTGCATTTTTCTTTTCAGAAAGAGAAATTTCTTAAGTAAAACTGTGAAAGTTATACTTAGGCGTGTTACCAAAACACCATTAGACTTTGATGTAAAGACTAATGAAATAACTTTTAAAGGTTATTTGCAGTATCATGGTGGCAAATTAATTCTGCTCAAAGCAAACTTACAAGGAAATATCCTTAAAGATTGTGATGTTTGTGCAGAAGAGTTTAAAATACCTCTAGATGAAAAGATAGAATTTTTCATCTCAGATGGTATGTATAAAGATGAAGATAACATTGAACTTGATGTTATCGAATCTTTTGATGGTGAAGTCGAGATTGAAGAGTTATTACACTCTGAAGTCGAACTCATCAGAAGCGATTATCACTCTTGTGAAAGTTGCAAAAATTCTGTTGATTAACAGAAACAAAAATTTTAATTAAGGAATAAATTATGGCAGTACCTAAACGAAGAGTCTCTCATTCACGTGGAGCGAAGAGAAGAACTCACTACAAGATTACTTTAGCTAAACCAGTTAAATGTGAAGATGGAACTTACAAGTTACCACACCACCTTAACCCTACTACTGGTGAGTATAAATAGTTAATGGTTAGAATCGCTATTGACGCAATGGGCGGGGACTTTGGTCCTGAGCCTATTATTAAAGGTTGTGTACTCGCACTAAAGCAAAAGAAATTCACTCCTATTCTCGTAGGAAAAAAATCAGAAATTTTACCTCTGTTACCAAAACGTTATAGAGATAAGATTTCTATAGTAGATACTGATGATGTGATTTCTATGAGTGATAGCGCAACCGATGCAGTCAAACGCAAAAAAAGTACTATATATATAGCTACAGAGTTAGTAAAAAATGGTGAAGCCGATGCTCTTGTGTCTGCTGGACATAGCGGTGCAGCTATGACACTTGCTACTCTTAGACTTGGACGACTGCAAGGAGTACTTAGACCTGCTCTTATCACTTTTATGCCAACTGTAAATGGAACACGTTCTGTTTTACTAGATGTTGGAGCTAATGTTGACTCAAAACCAGAGTATATAGCACAGTTCGCAGTTATGGGTGGTTGTTATGCTAGAGGTGTTATGGATGTAAAAGAGCCTCGCATTGGACTACTTGCAAATGGTGAGGAAAAGTCTAAAGGGACTGAAATAACTAAAGCAACAACAAAACTCTTACAAAACTATAAAGGTTTTATGGGAAATGTAGAAGGTGGAGATATTTTTAACGGTTCTTGTGATGTTATTACTTGTGATGGTTTTCATGGAAATCTTGTACTCAAAGCGAGTGAAGGTGTTGCAACTACGATTAGTTTTTTCATAAAACAGTATATCCGCAAGTCACCTATCGCTATTACGGGTGCCCTTCTCATGAGAAAAGTATTTA
>JALSMC010000013.1 GCA_026987995.1 Sulfurimonas sp.
CACCTGCACTGTGTGCACGAAGTATAAAGTTTGCAGTTGCTACTTTGAGAGACGAGGCATCTATACCTAAAGTATCAAGCTGTGACTTGAGGGCTGTAAGTTGTGCGTTTATGCGTGAGCGTTTAATCTCTTGGTTATTGAGCTCTTGCATAGAAGTCATACCCTTCGCATAAAGGTTTTTCGTTGCATTATAGTTTTTATCTGATGCCTCTAACTGCTTTTTTAAAGATAAAAATTCAGCCGACATTTTTGAGACAACTATAGACTCTATAAGAGCTACTTTCTCTCCCTCTTTTACTCTCTGTGCTGGTTTTACATAGTATTTTTCTAAATGTCCTGCTACTAAAGAAGTGATAGACTGCTGTGCGTTTGAGAGCTGAATGACTTGTGCATTTAACTCTACAGACTTGTTAAACTTGTGAAGTTGGACTTTTTCTATAGGTATCTCTGTTGCAAGTAAACTTGAAGTGAGAGTAAGTATTGCTAATAGTAATTTATTCATTATATGTTCCTGTTAGGTAGTTATGTTCTATGATGTTTAACTCTTTTTGTAGAGTGATGTTTAAAAGGTTTGCTTTTGTCTGTATGAGTTGATTTTTTATAGCTTGAAGCTCTATAAGGTCAATATTTGCTATCTTATAACCCTCTTGATACATACTTAAAAGTTCTCTTTGAGAAAGTAGTAACTCTTGTGAAGTCATCTCAACACTTTTGAGGGTTTCTATAGAGTTTTTGAGTTCACGGAGTTTAAATTTTAGCTGCTCTGAGAGATTTTGAGTTATAAGTTCGCTCTTGTCTGCAGCTAGTTTGGCTATCTGCTTCTCTTGGCTTTTTGTGTTAAAGATTACAAGGGGAATATTCACTCCAACTCTAGCGATACCTTGATCTGGTTCTTGCTCGTAACTTCCATAAAGGTTTATCCACTCTAACTTGTTGGCATTTAGCTCTGAACTTGCTCTTGCACTTTTTACCTTTGCACGTGATAGTTCTATAGAGGCATTGGAGTGAAGAGTATTTTCATTTGCTAGTGTAAAATCATAAGCAGTATCTACTTCTACCTCTTCATTTAAACCTCTAAAGCCCATCAGCCTATAATAGGCTGTCGTTTTTTTCACTCTTGCTTGCGCAAGGGTATTTTCTATGCGTTTAGTATCTAGAGAAGCTTGTATATACTTCACTCGGGCAATTGTACCACTCTCAAATCTATTCTGAGAAATATTTGCTATTTTTTGAGCAATAGCAAGTTCTTCTTTTGCTAAACTCTCAGCCTTTAGCGCATTTTTATAGCTACTATAAAGCGATGAAAGCCCTCTTACAAAAGATGCACGAGAGAGTTTAACACTCGCTTGAACTTCTTGTGTTTGTGCCTGTGCTAACTCTTCTCTAGAACCTGAAACACCCCAAAGACGAATGGGTTGAGATATACCTGCAGCATATCCAGCTTCATTCCCTCCAGTCGATAAGTCAAAGTTAGACACCTCTAGTGAGAGTGTAGGGTTCTTATATCGTGTTGTTAGCTCTGATTTTTGAGCAACTTGTTCTAAACTCAAAGCATTTGTCTTTAAAAGCGGACTTTTTTCTAAGGAGTCAGCTAAAAAGTTCTCAAATGTCTGTGCCTGAAGTGTTCCAATAAATAAGGGAACTAAAAATAATATTTTCATTTTACTTCCATGATTTCATTATAGATTCAAAGTACTCATACACACTATTCATATGTGCTTTTAAGTCTTCACTTACATCTATTGATGCCATAATATCACGGATGTTTATTGTAGCGAGCACTGTTTTTCCATTCTCTTCATAAAGTGAAATACGGCAAGGAAGATATACAGATATCTCAGGTAAAGCAGCAAGTGCTTCTTGTGCAGCAGATGGATTACAAAGCTCGTAAACAGTGATGTCTTTTTCTATTGGGAAACCTTTGCCTTCTAGTATCTTTTTAAACTCATAAGACCCAAGAACGCCAAAACCAGACTCTTTTGCATGAGCCGCTAGTTCTTCTTTTACTTGTGATAGAGGTGTAGTTGTAGTGATTTTATATATCATTAGATATCCTTTTTATATTAATAATTTGTATTGAAAGTTAGAAAATATTAGTAAGTTATGCAAAAAAATTGCATACTACTAGGTAGAAGTGTGTTTAAACGAGTCGAGGAGGTATTAAAAAAGTTTGTGTAGCATCATAATCATAAGAGATAAGATGTGAATAGGGTTGTTCTTGTAGTTTTTGTGTTTGTGTAAGTTCTAAATTTTGAGGTACTAGAAATGAATGATGAAAAGATGCATGTATACTACAAACATCGCCATCATACTCAAGCTCTCCCGAAGAAGAAAACTCATCAACATACTCACTTACTTGACACTGATGTGTATCAAGCATATCTATTGCAAAGGCATGAACAACTTGAAAGCTCATAACAAATAATAAAACCAATGTGAGTACATTTTTATTTTTCATAATATGTATTATATCTTAAAGTAACTAACAAGATATAATTTTATATAGCTTGTGCTAAGTCCTCTATTAAGTCTTCTAAATCTTCGATGCCTACACTTAAACGTATGAGACCTTCACTTACACCTGCTTTTTTTAACTCTTCTTTACTTAACTGTTGATGTGTTGTTGAAGCAGAGTGGTTGATGATAGATTTACTATCTCCAATATTTGCTACGATAGAAAATATCTCTACTTTATCAAGTATTTTTTTCGCCCTATCATAATCTTCTACCTCAAAACTCACAAGTCCACTAGCACCTTTTGAGAGATACTTTGAAGCATTTTCATAGTTTTTATCACCTTCAAGTAGTGGATAATTTACTTTTTTGATTCCCTCTTGTTTTTGTAACCACTGAGCAATTGCTAAAGCATTTTTACTATGCTCTTTTATTCTCAGGGCTAATGTCTCTAAACCTTGAATAAATAACCAAGCATTAAAAGGACTCAAAACAGCCCCTGTATCTCGAAGTAAAATCATTCTTGCTCTAAAAGTAAAAAGAACAGGACTCACAACAGAATCAGCAAATACTAAACCATGGTAACTCACTTCTGGTTCATTAAAATATGGATAGCGAGGGTTGTCTTTTATCTTCAAAGAAAGATTTTCTCGCTCTACAATTAAACCACCGATAGCTGTTCCTTGACCCGTTGTGTACTTACTAGCACTATGAACAACAATATCTACACCTAAAAGTAGGGGTTGACAGAGGATAGGTGTTGCTACGGTATTATCTACTATTGTTAGCATATTGTACTTGTTAGCAACCTCTATGATGGCATCAAAGTTAGGAACATCTATGCTAGGATTCGAGATACTTTCAAAAAAGATACAACGTGTTTTATCATCTATAAGAGCTTCTATATCTTCTGCTTTATGTACATCAAAAAAACGAGACTCGATTCCTAGTTTTTTAAGTGTTTGAGAAAAAAGGGTGACTGTTCCTCCGTAGAGTTGGTTAGAGACTACAATATTGTCACCGGCCTCTGCGATATTTAAGATACTATAAAAAATAGCACCCATACCACTTGCAACTGCCAAAGCAGCACTACCACCCTCAACTTCAGCAAATCTTCTCTCTAAAATCGCATTTGTAGGATTGCCGACTCGTGTATAAACATTGTCAGTACCCTGTTCAAGGTTAAAACTACTTGCTGCAAAATCAGCAGTTCCAAAATCAAATGCAGTTGACATATAGATTGGAACACTCATCGTTTTTTGGGAATCTTTCTCATATCCAGAGTGAAGCGCTTTTGTTGATTGTTTCATAAGTTCTACCTTCCTTTTTTTATTTTATTATCTGCTTAGATTATATACATTTAAGCCTTAAAGCTAAACAAATAAGTTTAGGAATTACTAGCTTAGATTTTAGTATTATTATGTCAAAATATTAATAATAACTACAAGGAACAGATATGTCACAAACAAAAGAAGAAATAAATAAAGAAGCAATTAGCACTTTCTTAGCCTGGAACGCCATCACACCAGAGACTGCAATGGGTTATCATAAATTTGAAGTAGCATATCATGTTGGTGAAAGTAGAATATTTCGTGAAATGACACCTGTGATTTTTCACATTGATAGACCAAGTAATATAAATGTCATCTTACCTGAGATAAACGACATCGAATTTGAAACGCAACTAAAAATCTCTCAGCAAAATTTTCACTTTGATGATGACAATGAAACACTCGTAATTACAGGCGATACATCAGAGAAACATGAGCACAATTATAAGATACTTATCCATAGTCTTTATTTAGATTAACAGTTGTCGTGAGCAATAATTTCCCGCTAGGACAATTATTGGTCTCATTGTATTTGTTATCCCTTAGACACTTAATCTGATTTTATCAGTTGTAAACTGGTGTATAAGCATTTGTATTAAATTTTGATAGGGAATAGAGCTTTCTAGTGATTTTCTTTTAAGTTCATACAAATCATTCTCTGAAATTCTTATAGAAATTGCTTTTTTCTTTTGATGTTTGATAATCGATTGTAGCTCCTGAGTACGCTTAGTAATATTACCTTTACTTTCCCATTCTCCACTCTCTACACTATTTAATATATCAAGTTCAAATTCATCTAAATTAGCCATTGTTAGCTCCTTTTGAGTATTTTTTATTCATTTTTCTTGATGAAATAATTGTTTTTAAAAATATTTCATCTTCAGTTTCAACATAAGGCACCAAATATACATAGTCCTTAATTTTTATAAAAATAATAAAGATGTCTTGATTTGGGTATTTCTCTTTATTCGGGTGAGAAATATCATCAAGTAAGTCGCCATTTTCAAGTGATAAGATTACATCTTCAAAGCCAATACCTCTCTCTTTTTTTAAAAGTGTATTTTTTTCATAATTATACATTAGGCTTTTATTTTTAAACATTTATACTCCAGTTATGTATATACTGTGTATTTTACAACTATTTGTAGTTTTTAGCAAGTTTTTGATTTTATATAAATTACTTATGAGGAGATAACGGTTGACTCTAGCCAATAAATTCCCGCTAGGGTATTTATTGGCTACGAGGAGACTGTGAAATAATCAAGCCTCAAAGTTCGAAATAGTTGGATTTCTAGAAATTATATTGCCTAAATTGTACCATAAAAATATTTGAAATAATTTTAGCTATA
>JALSMC010000014.1 GCA_026987995.1 Sulfurimonas sp.
GTGCTAAAATATTATGTTTGTCTATATTTTAACATATAACAGATAAGATGGTAGCCCAAACTACCATCGGCCTCTATCAAACTAACAGCTACGAGAGCCTTTAACCGGACAACCACAGTCATAATCGACTAAAGTAACATTTCCCTCATTACTTACATCAACTACACCTTGGCGTTTTATATAGTCACGAGTCACATCATACACTGGACGAATTTTATCTTTTTGCAGGTTTTCACCCGCATTTTGAAGATTTCCTCCCCATGATGAGACTACATAAGTTTTGTCCAAATCTATCGGCTTACCTCCAATCATTAGTTTTGAAATGCGTTTTCCAGCTTTTGCAGCTACAGCGATACTGTAAGTGACACCACCAAGGCGGCTCATATCACCACCTTGTTGGTAAAGTGGATTTGCATTAAAAACATTGTCGGCGATATCTTCTAGTAGGTTAGCAATCTGCTTCCCTTTTAACTCAAATGTGTATACACTTGGATATGTGATACCACACATCTCGTATACATTATCCATTAAGATATCATCTCCTGCAAGAACTGTTGTTCCCCATCTATACCCAGGAGTGAATGACATATCACATTTCATTTCATCTAAGATAGCATCATTGATGAGCTGATCAAAAGTTGAGAAAAATGTATCACGCTTATAAAGAGTGTTTTTAGTTTTACCTAAAACCTCGTTAAGTTCTTTATCAAAAGGTGCATAAAGATCGTTAACAAGTTTAACACCCTCTGGATCTGCTGGAATAATGTTAGAAGCCATAGGTACAAGCTTATACTCATAACCATGAACTTTACCATTACTAGCATCTATATCTAAACGTCCAACATACTTACCATGACTACCAGCAATTACGATAACTGTACCCTCAACCGTAATAGGCTGTGGAGAAGGGTCATGTGTGTGACCACTTAAGATAAAGTCGATACCATGAACCATACGAGCTACTTCTTGATCAACTGAGAAACCATCGTGAGAAATCACAACAACACAGTCAACCTTATGCTCATTTCTAAGTTCATTTACATAATCTTGAAGAGTTTCAGGTCTTATACCAAAGCTCCAACCCTCTGTAAACTCTTTAGGATTTGCAGTAGAAGTAAATGGAAATGCTTGACCGATAACACCGATTTTAGCACCACCACGCTCTTCTATAGTATATGGTTCAAATATTAACTCTTCATACTCATCTTCAAAAGGATCGTTACCGATTACATTTTGAGCAACAAATTTAGCATCTAGTTTTTCGATAAGTTCAAGAACTCTCTCTTTACCATATGTAAATTCCCAGTGACCAGTCATAATGTCTACACCAAGATAGTTTTGAGCTGTAACGATAGCCTCACCACGAGTCTTAAGTGCAACACCAGTACCTTGCCAAGTGTCTCCAGAATCTAAAAAGAGAACATTATCTTCGCCGCGTTCTTTACGAACATGATTAAGATATGTTTTCATATGAGCGATACCACCCATCTTTCCGAACTTCTTAGCTAAAGCTTCAAAGTCCATATATGTGTCAAAGTATGCGTCTAAACTTGATGGCTCTAGTCCATAATGTTTTGCAAAAGCTTCACCACAAAGAAACCCTGGTGTACCCACTAAGTTTGGAGCAGAGATTAGTGTAGAAGGCTCTCTCCAGTATAATGGTTTAATATGGGCATGGATATCACACATATGTAAAAGTGTGAAGTTACCCATTGAGTTAAATTTATAAATATCTTGTGCAGATAATTTATTAATTGTTTTTGTACTAGCGACTCCGCTTGTTGCAGCACCTAATCCTAGGATTGCTGCAATATGCATAAAGTCTCTTCTTGAAATATCCACGTCTTAACCTTCTATCTTTTTAAACCAGGTACTGCTATTTCAGCACCTTTTGCTTCACTAGTTAAGTAAACCTCTAAAGCTACCATTTCTGGTGAACCGATAGGAATAACTTTTAATAGTGCATTTTTCATACAACCCTGAAAACGACGTTGTAATGTTCTAAGAGATGACTTTGTCATTCTATATGCTGGCCAAGTTGCTGCTACTGCAACACCTTTAGCACTTAAGTCTGGTAGTGGTTGTGTTCTTAAAACACTTCCAATAACAGCGTCAGAGTGACATGAGTTACAAGATAAACCTCTACCACCACGTTCTGTCATGTAAGTTTTCTTACCAAGGGCATATGCTTCTTTCATTTGAGGGTTAGCATTTACATCGATGTTTGACTTTTCGCCATTTGCTAAAGACTTAACATAAGCACTCATATCAAACATATCTGAACTTTTAAGCTTAAATGGTTTGTGACCATTTTTACTCATAAGACCTTGAAGAACTTGATCAATTCCAACAACTTGTTTGAACTCTGGTAAGTAACGTGGAAAACCTGCTAGGTAAGCTGGTAGAGAATCTTCACTCTGATTAAGAAACGCAGCAATACCTTCGTCTCCTCCACAGTACTCAGCTAAAAGTTCTTCACCATTAGCAACCATTATATCTGCTGGATTATTTTCCAACATTTCAGCATACATCGCACGGTCAGAATCACTCATCGCAAACTGCTCTCCACCAAAAGATAGTGTAGAAAGAAGTGCAACAGATAATGCTATTTTAATTCCTGTTTTCATATGACTATCCTTTTGGTTTAATCTTTTTGCTTTTCTCATTTACTTCACCAGTATTATCAGTGTAAGTAACAGTTAATTTACCCTTACCATTAATTTTCATGTAAGTTGTAAATACAGGGTTTGTTGAAAGAGCTTCCCAAACAGTCATGTTTGTGATTTCTTTCCCGTTGTAGTTAAACTTAACACTATTAATGAACTTCGCTGGAATAAGCTCTTTTGTTTTTTTGTTTTTAGTTGTACCAGTAGCCATAGGGTGCATTACCATAAAACTTACTTTAACTACTTCACCATCTTTAAATTTCTTTGGTTTGATTTTAATCAGTGACTTTCTTTTCTGTGCCATTTTCTATCCTTAATCTATTATTTTGTATTTCTATTTATAAAGTTTGGGGTTAGAATCAACCACAACCACCGATAGTTACTTTTACACTTTGAGTAGCGATTAAAAAGTCACCGTTACTAAGTTCAACTAAAGCACTTACTTCTTGAGTTCCACCAAGTTTAATACGAGTTGAGAACATTGCTTTACCATTTGCAGGTGTAAGATTTACATCTATACAGCGTGCATTAAAGTTCTTAGAAGCTAAGATATGGATAGCCTTTACATAATCACGTGAAGTCATTGGAGACTCTACATTTACAGTAACTGGAACAACAGCACCATTTTCAGCAATCTCTGGAACTTTCAGTTTCACTTTTGCTGATTTCTTTGGAGTTTTACCACCAGTTATAGCGTTTACTGCCGTTGCATATGACATTGCATTCTTGCTTTTAGGCTTATCACCTGCGAAACTCATTACTGGAGCAACAGCACTAACAGCCGCTACAACACCTAGTTTTTTGAAAAAATCTCTTCTTTGCATCATTCTATTTTCCTTCTATTTTGGAGATACGATATATGAAGTAATATCACATATTTCTGCTGGAGTAAATAACTTAGTAGTTAAGTTAACTGTCATGTGTGTGTCTTTATTGTCAATACGAGGATCAGCAATTTTTTGAAAAACAAACTTGTTATCTCTAACACCACTATCAATAAATGTTGCTTTATAACCTGTTAAGTCTGGACCAATATTTCCAGCACCACGAGCACCTTCAATGTTGTGACAAGCTATACAGTTTCCGTATTGCTTATTTTTTCCATCAGCAGTTTTTTTAGATAAACCTTTTGGTGGATTCTTCTTTGCTTTTTTACCATTTAAGTTATGGAATATAAAAGCACCTCTTGCTATTGACTCTGGGTTTGTAGTTACACAACCAGCAGGCATAGTAAATGTTTTAGCAGGTGCTAACAAATCTTTTTCTATCAGCTTACTTGCATTTGGCTTTTGGATAACACCGCTATAATCAGCGGCGAAAACAGAAGCACCTACAAGTAGTGACATAATCAAAGTTTTTTTCATTCTCGTTTCTCCTATGTAATTTCAGGAGCAAGTATAACTTTGCAATGTAAAATTTATGTAAAATTAGATTTATTTATATTAATTTGTAGACTTTTGCGGAAATTTGTATAGAAAGTGTGTCCCTTTTTGGTACTCTGAAGTAATTTCTAGCTCTATATTGTTTTGTTTTATAATTGACTTCACTATATTAAGACCAATACCAAAACCACCTTTAGAGGTGTCTTCACGATAGTATCGACTAAATATTTTATCTTTTTGTTTAATCCCTACACCATAATCTTCAAAACCAAGATGACACATCTCATCTTTCATATAGAGTGTTATATCTATAGTAGAGTTCTCATATGAGTACTTAATTGCATTAGATATAGTATTGTCGATGACACGTTGTAACTGTTTTTCGTTCATATGGATTGTGCCACACTCCTCAAGAGTAGTGTTTATACTAATCTCTTTCATTTTTGCAACTTCACTGAAGTACTCTATTCTCTCTGATAAGAACTCTTTTATATTTATATCTTCTTTTGTATACTCAAGTCTTTCATGCTTTATAAGATAATCCATATCATTATAAATATTTGAGAGCACCTTTGCAGCAGCTTTCATTCTCTGCATATATTTATTTGGCTCATTTTTTCTATTGTAAAGGTCAATATTTACATTTATGATAGATAAGGGAGTGTTTATCTCATGCATAGAATCTTTGATAAAGTTATCGAGCTGTTTATTCATTCTCTGAAAAGGTCTTGCAAAGTTTCTTAAAAAGAATACACTTAAAGTAAAGATAAGTATGACTATTGCAAAAAGTATAAGCAGTACTTTTTCATATATAGCAGCAAAAGAGAGAGTGTTTTTTATGATTAGATATTTAGCACCAAAATATCTTCTATGTGGTAATTTTACTATAAGGTAAGCATTATTGTTATCAACATGGTAACCATCTTTAAAATACTTTATATTGTAATCAATCAATGAAAAAATCGGTTTAAAACTCTCATCATAAAGCCCTGACTTAAAAGTCTTGTAACGAGGGTATTCAAAAAAATCCTCTTCTTGATTAAAATCTTGCATCGCCTTTACTATCAGTAGTG
>JALSMC010000015.1 GCA_026987995.1 Sulfurimonas sp.
TCTAAAGAGTTACTCAAAGATGTGGAGCTAGTCTATATTAATAGACTGTAGTTTAAGATGATAGAAAATATAAACTTTTATATACAAGAGCTCGAAGCTATGAAAAAGTATCCTAAAGAACTTCTTTTTATAGGAGATACTACATTACTTAAAAAGAAGAAAATTTCTATCATTGGAAGTCGAAAACCCAATCAATATGCACGACACAAAACGGAGGAGTTAGCTCGAAAACTTTCTAAACGCGGAGTGTGTGTAGTAAGTGGTGGTGCTATAGGTGTTGATGCTATAGCGCATAAGTCCGCAGGAGCTAATAACACCATAATGGTAGCAGCAACAGGACTAGATAAACGCTACCCTGCTATAAATAAAAATATAATAGCTGATATAGAAAAAGAGGGATTAGTTTTGAGTCAGTTTGAAAAAGGTTCTCCCTCTACTCGTTATAACTTTGTACTCAGAAATGAGCTTGTAGTTGCTCTTGGTGATGTTCTGGTTGTTACCTATGCAGACTTAAACTCTGGGAGCATGAGAAGTGTTGAGTATGCACTTACAATGGGAAAAGAGATATATGTTCTCTCGCATAGAATAGGAGAGAGTGAAGCTACAAACCACTTACTCCAAGAAGGAAAAGCTAAAGCCATTTATGACATAGATGCGTTTGTAAAAGAGTTTGCAGGTGAAGTCCAAATAAGTAAAGAAGAGAGTGATGATTTTTTAGAGTACTGTAAAACAAATCCAACTTACGATGAAGCTTTAGCTAAATACCCAAGCAAAATATTTGAAGCAGAACTTAGTGGTGAGATAGAAGTTCACTTTAGTCGTATTTATCCTCTGATTTAAAGAAGTAACATAGCATCGCCATACGAGTAGAAACGGTACTTCTCTTTTATAGCCTCAGCATATAACTCTTGAGTTTTTTCTAGTCCAACAAAAGATGCAACTAGCATAAGTAGTGTTGATTTTGGCAGGTGAAAGTTTGTGAGTAGATGATTGACACGGCTTGGTTTGTTGTTTGGGTGTAAGAAAAGATTTGCTTCTCCTCGTTGTACTTTACCGTGCTTATCGTAAAACTCTATTGTTCTTGTAGATGTTGTTCCTACACTTAGTATGGGAGTTGTGCCATCAAGTATCTCTTTTGCCGCATTTGATATGTCATAGTACTCAGAGTGCATAGGGTGCTCGGTAATTATCTCTGCATCTACTGGCTTAAAAGTACCACTACCCACATGAAGAGTGACATAAGCATGTTTAAAATTTTTACAGATTCGCTCATGTTGTTGCTGAGTAAAGTGAAGGGATGCAGTAGGTGCAGCAACTGCTCCTTCTTCTTTGGCAAATACTGTTTGGTACTCACTCTCATCACTCTCATTATCTTCTCTTTGAATGTATGGAGGCAAAGGAACATGACCGATAGTATCTATGATAGGAAGCAAATCTTCAAAACGCAGTAAGTTGTTATTTTGATAAAAATTTACTATTCTACTCCCATCTTCACTGAGTTGTGTTACTCTAGCTATCAAGCTCTCTTGGAAGATTATTTCGCTATCTATCTTTACTTTTCCTCGAATGTAGACATTTACATCATGGGCATTAAGTGCACGGTTTATGAGAAGCTCTAACTTACCACCACTTGGTTTTTTTCCATAAAGTCTCGCTTTGATAACTTTAGTATCGTTAAATATAAGTGCACATTCTTTAGGAATATATTTTTCAAAATCATAAAAGTGGGCATGTGTGATAGTATCAGTTTTTCTATCATAAACTAAAAGTCTAGCATGGTCACGAGGAGTTGCTGGATGAGTCGCTATAAGCTCCTCTGGAAGTGAGAAGTCATAACTTGCTGTGAGATATTCTTTTTCTGTTGACATATTGAAAACTTTTTATTTTGTCTTTTCGAGTTTATCTTGAATCTGTGCTTCTTCATCATCATCTTCAACATCATCATCATCCTCTTCTTCCTCATCTTCAGCAGGATTTACCATCCTTACTATAAGAATAGAGAGACCATAAAGGATGATTAATGGACCAGCCATTAGAAGTTGTGTTAATACATCAGGCGGTGTTAGAAGTGCTGCAACTATAAAGATAATAACAATGGCATATTTAAAAAATGCTATCATTTGTTTATCGTTTATAAGTCCTAAAAGTGCTAAAAAGTAAGCAAATACAGGAAGCTGAAATGCCAAACCAAAACCAAACATGATTTTAGTAAAAAAGCCAACATAATCTTCAATGTTAATAAGCGGAGTAAATTTAAAACTACCAAAGCTAATGAGAAAATCAAATCCAAAAGGGGTTACAACATAGTAAGCAAAAAGAACCCCACTAGCAAACATGACAGTTCCACCCACAACAAAAGGAATAATCATCTTTTTTTCATTTGCATACAATCCAGGAGCAATGAAGAGCCAAATCTGTGAAAGTATGATAGGTAAAGCACCCATGATAGCCGCAAAAAATGCAACTTTAAGTGCTACAAAAAAAGCACCACCAACTTGTGAAGTTGTGATCATACCATCAGCGGCATGAACAGACTTTTTACCAACTTCTATAAGTGCTGTATTGAGTGGTTCTACCATCCAGTTTAGGATTGGTTCATGAAAGTAAAACATAACAAAAAACATAACTATAAGACTTCCTGCAGAGATTCCAAGTCTTTTTCTAAGTTCTACTAGGTGCGGGCGGAGTTCATCAAACATCAGTTTTCTCTTCTTTTTTAGGTTTCTTTTTAAAAGTCACTTCTTGTGAGACTTTAGGTGCTGCATTTTCTTGGACAGGAGCCGTTTCTAGTGCTTCATCATCATCGAGTATAGAGCTTATTTGTGAGCCAACTTGAGCTTTTACATCAGTAGCTTCGCTAAGTCGTGAACTGGCATTGTCGAGTTGTGTTTTGTATGCTAGTGCCTCTTTTTTAATGTCACTAACATTTAGCTCTTCTTCAAGTGTGTCTTTAACATTCCCTATCGCATTTTTAGCAGTTCTAAAAAATTTAGCGATATCAACCATAGCACTAGGAAGTTTATCGGGACCTAAGAAGAGTATGGCGATAACAGCGATTATAAGTATTTCAGTAAAACCCATACCAAACATAGCAAACCTTTATTTTAATTAATGGGATTTTAGCAAAAGAATGATTAAAGAGTGATTATGAAGTTAAAAATAGAGTTATTTCGTCGGCTAATAAGTAGTCTTTATTATAAAAAACATTAGCTTCAAAGTTGAGTTTGTTTTCTTGTACAAGTATATCAGCCTGTTTTTTTTCTTGAGTGTTGAGTAAATCACAATGAATACCGACACATGAACGCATACCTAAGAAAAATTGTTCTATCTTTTTATCTTCATCGCTTAATGACTCTTCTTTTATAACACAAGGATTTTTAATATACTCTTCAATGTCTGGATTTGGATAAAAACGCTGCATGTTTAGCTTACCTACTGCACCAGCACCTACACCCATATAGTCTGCATATTTCCAGTAACCAAGATTATGTGAGGAATGATACTCGCCAAAGTTACTTATCTCATACTGTGGAAGTCCTCTGTCTTGAATTGTTTTGAAAATCCAAGATGTAAGTTCTAACTGCTCACTACTCATCTGTGGTCTGTTCTCAAATGCAGTACCTTCTTCTATGGTTAGAGCATAAGCACTTATGTGATTTATGGGTAGAGTAAATGCAGTGTTTATGTCGTTAGCTATAAGTTCTTTAGTATCACCTAAGGTCGCATATATTAAATCAAGAGAGAGATTTTTAAAACCTATTTTTTTTGCATTGTTTATGGCATCTTTCGCCATTTGAGGGGAGTGTGCTCGGTTAAGAATTTTGAGTTTTTTCTCATCAAAACTTTGAACGCCAAAACTGATGCGATTTACTCCAAGTGCATACATACCCTCTAACCACTCATATGAAGCACTATTAGGGTTAGCTTCACTTGTAATCTCAATATTTTTTTGAAGATAAGGTTGTAAATAATTGAAAATATCTTTATAAAGTTCAGGTGCTACAGTAGAAGGAGTTCCACCACCTATAAAAATAGTCTCTATAGACTCTTTTTGTGCATTAAAGCGTTGGAGTTCGTATTTGAGTTGTACAAAAAGAGAGTCCATGTACTTTTCTTTGAGGTGAAACTTGTCAACATAAGAGTTAAACGCACAGTATGAACATTTAGAATCGCAAAATGGGATATGAATATATAATAACATTATGCGAAGTATAACGAATTAACTTATGATGTCGCTAAAAGTGGAATAAGTATCGCTGAAAATATAGCTAGAAATATAATACTCATAAATGCCGCATAGACCCAAACAACCCATTGATTATAGCCACCGAGTTCTCGCATTGTATCAATTCTTGTTTGCTCGTCTTCAATTGCATTTTCTATCTCTAAGAGTTTCGTTTTGTATAGTTTATAGACAAAGTATGTTGAATAGCCTCCTGAAAGTATCATTAACAAAAGACCAACAAAAGGAATCATCCCTACAGTCATTGATAAGAAGAATAAAATAAGAGCAGGGATATATACTTTACGATAGAGTAAAAATAAAAAACCACCACCAAATGCCCACCATGACCAATGCCATGTGAGTTTATCAACACCATTTATATTAAACTTTGAAAAAGCCATCTGGTACCAGAGTGTTTCTTCAGGCTTGTCAATAAAAGCTTCAATCATCGAGTCATTATATTCTTTGCTTCTTTCTTTTTGCATAAGTTATTCCTTGGCATTTCTTATTTATTGTATCTAAAAAAGTATAAATTATCTTACTTTAATCACTTCTTTTGTATAATCGCGGTAATTATAATACAGGTACATATATGAGTATAAAAAATGAATATCGTCCAAATGTGGCGATGATTATTGTTTCTAACAACTATCCAAAGATAAAAGAGATTTTTATTGCAGAACGTAGTGATTTGTCTGATGTTTGGCAGTTCCCCCAAGGTGGGATTGACAAAGGTGAAGAGGTTAAAGAAGCACTTTTTCGTGAGATGGAAGAAGAGATAGGGACAAAAGATGCCGAGATTGTTGCAGAGTATCCAGAATGGATTTCTTATGACTTTCCAACTAAAGTAGCAAATAAAATGAAG
>JALSMC010000016.1 GCA_026987995.1 Sulfurimonas sp.
AAATGCCACATCATCCGTTCTATATATATGTGTAAGTTCTACTTTTTCAAATGCCATCAATTCCCACACCTCTGACTCAAATGCAAAATGCACATCGTTTGAACCTCTCACAACTGGAGGAAGCTGTAAAAAATCACCGACGACTAAAAGTGTGCCATTAAAATCAGCCTGACTCAAACGCAGAGCTATCATCTCAAAAAGAGCATCACTCACCATACTTATCTCATCTATCACTATGAGTTGCATCGCGTTTATGAGCTTTTTTATCTTCTTTTTTATCTCAAACTTACCTTTAGCTTGTAAGTCTTCTACATCATTTGCTATGCCTAAGTCCAAAAAGCTATGCAGGGTTTGCCCACCTATAAGAGTAGCTGCCATCCCAGTTGAGCCAAGTTTAGCCACTTTTTTTGCATCACTCTCAAACTGTTCTATTATCTCACGAGTAATAGTTGTTTTACCAACTCCTGCACCACCGGTTAAGAAAACATTCTTTTTTGATTTTAATTTATCTATCGTAACATTTAGCCAATTCATAAACTTATTTTAACTTTATTTACTATAAAAACAGCTAATATATTGTATTATTTCGCAACAATATTTGGAGAAATAATGAGTCAGAGAATACTTATAGTCGAAGATAACAAAACACTTGCAAAACTTATCTCAAAAAAAATCGAATTGGCACTCGACTTCAAAGTAGATGTAGCCTACTCTCTTGGTGAAGCAAAACTCTTTTTAAAAATGTATAAGTATTTCATCACTCTTCTTGACATCAACCTCCCAGATGCTCCAAATGGAGAAATCGTCGACTATGTTCTGAGCAAAGATAATCGTGTCATTGTTTTAAGTGCAAACATCGACAAAGATTTTCGACAAACTATTCTCAAGAAAAATATCATCGACTATGTCAACAAAGGTGGTGTTAATGACATCAACTACATTATCAACATTATCACTAGACTTCAAAAAAATGAAAACCATACGGTTTTAGTAGTAGATGATTCTATGGTTTTTAGAAAACAGATGCAAAATATCTTAGAAAATATGTTCTTTAAAGTCATCTCAGTGGCTCATGGTGAAGAAGCTTTAAATATTTTAAACTCTCGCACCGACATTAACTTAATCCTCACAGACTACCATATGCCTGTTATGGATGGATTGGAACTAACATACGAGATACGAAAAGAGCACACTAAAAATGACCTTGCGATTCTCGCCGTATCTTCTAACAAAGACAATGAAGTCAATGCTTTATTTTTAAAAACTGGGGCAAATGACTTCATCACAAAACCTTTTTCAAAAGAAGAGTTTTCTTGTCGCATAAACAACACGATTGAAGCATTAGAGAACATTCAAATCGTTACAAACCATGCAAACCGTGACTACTTAACAGGTCTATATAATCGTCGTTACTTTTTTGATGCTATGAGTGAATACGAGAACGAAATAGCAGACGGTGGTGAAAAGTTTGCTGTAGCGATGATAGATATTGACCATTTTAAACAGATTAATGACACTTATGGTCATGAAATAGGCGATAAAATCATCGTTGCCTTATCTGAAATACTCAGAACCTCAACAAGTCACAGAGATATAGTCGCACGATTTGGTGGAGAAGAATTTTGTATGGTTCTAAAAAACATAAATCGTTACAGTGCCTTAGATATTTTTGAACGAATTCGTCAAGAGATTGAGCACTTTAGCTTTAGTATTGATAAAGAAAACTTTATCAAGTTTACCATATCTATTGGAGCCGTGGTTCATACTGGTGAAGAGCTTGAAGAGACCATCAATAATGCTGATATGATGTTATATAAAGCAAAAAACAGTGGTAGAAATCAAGTGGTGTTTGAGTAATCATGATACTTTATGCACCTTGGGAAAAAGCTTTTAAAAAAGTATCTACACCACTAGAACATTTTATACATGCACAAACTACAACAGGTATTATACTTATGTGTATGACTATCGTAGCTCTTATCTTAGCTAACTCACCTCTCACACAAGATTATGCACGTTTTTTTCATACTGAAGTTGAACTTAACATCGGTTCATGGCACCTATCTCATAACATCCACCACTGGATAAATGATGGACTCATGGCTATTTTCTTCTTTATGATTGGACTGGAAATAAAAAGAAATATTTTAGTAGGAGAACTCTCAAACATAAAAGTAGCTATGCTTCCTATACTCTCTGCCATTGGTGGAATGGCTATGCCTGCTCTTATCTACATTGCTATTAACAGGGGAGGTGATGGAGTCGTTGGTTGGGGTATTCCTATGGCAACAGATATCGCTTTTGCCATTAGTGCCCTTGTTCTTCTAGGAAACCGTGTATCATCTTCGCTTGTAACTTTTCTTATCGCCCTTGCTATTGTAGATGACCTTGGAGCAGTTGTGGTCATTGCAGTTTTTTATACTGAGCAGATACACCTCATACCATTGGCACTTGCAGGTGTGAGTTTTCTTTTTATGATAGTTTTTAACCGTTTTGGTATTCATATGATACTTCCCTATTTCATTGCAGGCATTGCAATGTGGCTCTTTATGCTTGAGTCTGGTGTGCATGCGACTATAGCAGGGGTTATAGCCGCTCTTGCTATACCCTCTCGTCCAAAAATGACACCGCATGATTTTACATCTCATACAAAGAACTTACTTCAAGAGTATGACAACTATCCTATTGCTACTGACTACTCTTTACATGAAAAACAAAAAGCTATCCTCATAAACATTAAAGACCGTATCGACTCCATAGGTTCTCCTGCTGCACGGCTGGAACATGAGCTACACCTCCCTGTCAGTTTGATTGTTATTCCCCTTTTTGCTTTAGCAAATGCGGGGATTAGCATCGACTTTTCATCTATTGGTTCGACTATTATGGAACCAGTTGCTTTAGGTATCATCTGTGGTCTCATTCTTGGAAAAGTTTTAGGTATCGCAGGTGTTGCATGGCTTGCCATAAAACTTGGTATTGCAAAACTCCCAGAGGGAAGTACCATGAGTCAAGTTTTTGGAGTAGCATTCTTAGGTGGTATCGGTTTTACTATGTCTATCTTTGTCGCAGATTTAGCATTTATTGGCAATGAGGCATTTATCTTTCAAGCCAAGATTGGGATTCTCTCTGCCTCACTCATAGCAGGTCTTTTTGGTTATCTTTGGCTTTACTATGTTGCTCAAAGCAAAACTTAATCTCAAGAGGAATATAATGCTCAAAATTATTAAAAAAGTTGAAATATGAACATATCACCAACAAAAATTGAACAAACATTTGATAGCGGTGTTCTTCTTGTTACTAAGACGAACCTCAAAGGTATCATCACATATGCGAACCGTGGTTTTACCGATATTGTACAGATGAAGGAAAGCGACCTTGTAGGCAAACCTCATAATGTCATTCGCCATCCTGATATGCCAAAGATTATCTTTAAGTACCTCTGGCAATATCTCCAAGAAAACAAAGAGATACATGCATATGTAAAAAACATCTGTGCAGATGGCTCTTTTTACTGGGTCATGGCAAATGTAACACCTTCACTCTATAAAGGTAAAGTTGTCGGTTACCACTCAGCACGTAGAAAACCAACTAAAGAAGCTTTAGAGGTTATCATCCCTCTGTATGCAAAACTACTCCAAGCGGAAAGATCAGGTGGCTTGCATGCAAGTGAAAAAATGATGAACGAACTACTTCAAGAAAAAGGAATGAACTATGACGAATTTATCCTCTCTTTCTAAGATACATTATGCAAACTATGCACACTTAATTGTTATATCTTTAGGCCTTTTCATAAGTGGAGTACTTTTTGATTTTCACCTAGTCTCTTTTCTTTTTGGCTTAGCAAACATTGCTATCGCTTTGTATGCTTACAAACAGATATCAGTAGCAACAAAAAGCATCCAAAAAACTACAAGTATCATTACACAAGCAGTCAAAGATGGAAACTTTGAGAATCGCCAAACATGTATTGAAGATGGTGGAGAAATAGCCGAACTTGCATGGAATATCAACGACCTTTTTGATCAGATAGAGAGTCTGCTTCGTGAGATAAACACTTCCATCGAGTATGCAGCACATCATAAATACTTTCGCCGAATCAATACCGTAGGACTCAATGATGTTTTTGATAAAACAGGACAACTTGTAAACACAAGTATTGATGCAATGCAAGAAGAGTATAAAGAACAGTCACATAAAAATGTTATTTATGAGATAACACAAGAGGGAGAGAGTCTTGCTTCTGGTTTTTCTAAAATCCAAGAACAGCTTAGTGACACAAACGATATACTCTCTACTTTATCAGTAGAGTCTCAAGAGAGTGCTTCACTTTCTCGCTCAAACAATGAAGTAGTTGAAGCGATGAATGAAAACTTTCAAAAACTCTCAGAAATTATTAACCAAAATGATGAATCTATCGAGGGTGTATCAAGCAAAACTGCCGAAATCACTTCTGTAATAGATCTCATTAAAGATATCGCAGACCAGACAAACTTACTCGCTCTAAACGCAGCCATAGAAGCAGCACGTGCAGGTGAGCATGGTCGTGGATTTGCTGTTGTAGCAGATGAAGTTCGTAAACTCGCAGAACGAACACAAAAAGCAACAAATGAGATAACTATCTCTATCTCAACACTCCAACAAGAAGCAAATGGAATGTTAGATAATTCTAAAGCACTCAATGAAATAGCTAACACCTCTACAAAGAATGTTCAAACACTCTACTCTTCTCTTGAACGATTTAATCAAACTAGTGAATCAGCTTTAGCTTCTACTCGTTACATGAAAAACAAAAACTTCATAATACTTGCAAAAATCGACCATATTCTTTTCAAAGATGATGCACTTGACCATCTTCAAGCAGATGAGTATAAAGAGTTTAGTGACCATACACATTGTAGACTTGGAAAGTGGTACAGTGATGAAGGTGCTTCACAATTTGGTCACTCTAAAAGTTTTAAAGCTATGCTAGCTCCACACCAAAAAGTTCATAACGAAGTGCATGCTATCTTTGAGCTTCTAAAAGAAAAAGGCATCACAGCTGCACAAACTCCTATAAAAGAGAAATTTATTGAG
>JALSMC010000017.1 GCA_026987995.1 Sulfurimonas sp.
TATTGGTTCGCTTGAGTTTATACAAAACTTTGATAAAATTGTTAAAATATTTAAGAGAAAAGAGTACAGCTATCTTCTTCTCATAGACAAATCTCTGCTTAATGTTGCAAAATATCTCAAAGAGGCTCCAGAGGTTGGACCTTATATTCTTTCTTCAAGAATATTTGATATGAAATTCTTAAAAGCATCTCAAGAGATAGATTTTCAAGCTTTAAAAAAAGATGGCTATTTTATGTCAGATAAATATTTTTATGCATATGAAGATATAAAAGACACTAAAGGTAGTACTGCAGGTATCCATCTATTAGCTATGCCTGCTCAGAGAGTCCATAAAGAACTCAATGCAGCTAAAAGTGAAGTTATTAACATGGTAGCAATGCAAACACTTTTTATATTTTTAATACTAGGTGTTCTTGCTCTTTTATACCTCTTAATCTCGTCTGCTCGTAATTCTAAATAAGGGATTAAAGAAGTTTATAATATAATCGCATATATAATTTAAAAATATTTATGGAGATTTTTATATGACAAAATACATCTTTGTTACTGGTGGCGTTTTAAGTTCCCTTGGGAAAGGGATAACTGCGGCGAGTGTTGGAACACTTCTAAAGCACTCTGGTTTTGATGTAGGTATGCTCAAAATCGATCCATACATCAATGTTGACCCTGGAACTATGTCACCTCTTGAACATGGTGAAGTTTTTGTAACCAAAGATGGTGCTGAAACTGACCTTGACATCGGTAACTATGAGCGTTTTTTAGATGCTTCATTTTTAAAGTCTGCTAACTTTACAACAGGTCAAGTTTACTCTTCTGTAATTGAAAGAGAGCGTGCTGGTGGTTACTTAGGACAGACTATACAAGTTATTCCCCACATCGTAGGTGAAATTGTACACCGTATAAAAGAAGCGGGTGAAGGGCATGACATCTTAGTTGTGGAGCTTGGTGGAACTGTTGGTGACATCGAAGGTCTTCCTTTTATGGAAGCTATTCGCCAGATGAAACATGATGATGAAGTTGAGGGGACTTACTTTATACATGTGACTCTCATTCCATTCATTAAAGCGGCTGGTGAGTTAAAGTCTAAACCAACACAACACTCAGTTCAAGAACTTCGCCGTATTGGTATCACTCCTCAGATGATTATCGCTAGAAGCGAGAACTCTCTTCCTAAAACTTTCAAGAAAAAACTTGCTATGAGTTGTGATGTAAGTCAAGACTGCGTTATAGAAGCACTTGATGCGAAATCTATCTACAGTATTCCTGTAACATTTTTAAGTCAAAATATCTTAAAGCCTATCGCTAAAGAGTTAGGGCTTGGTGAGCTTAACCCTGACATGGAAAAATGGGATACACTTGTTAAACGCATAGTGCAACCTCAGAAGAAAACAGTTGTTGGATTTGTTGGAAAGTACCTTGAACTCAAAGAGGCTTATAAGTCACTTACTGAGTCACTTATCCACTGTGGTGCACATTTAGATACTCGTGTTGAAATCGAGTGGGTCGATAGTGAAGAGATAGAAGAAAAAGGGGCTGAGGCTCTTTTAGCTGACTGCGACTCTGTACTTGTTGCAGGTGGTTTTGGCTCTCGTGGTGTTGAGGGTAAAATACTCGCTATCGAGTATGCTCGTGTGAACAAAGTACCTTATCTTGGTATCTGTCTTGGAATGCAACTCACTCTTGTTGAATATGCTAGAAATGTCCTTGGTTTAGAGGGTGCAAATTCTATCGAGTTTGATGAAAACACACCACATCCGATGGTTTATCTTATAGATAATTTCTTAGACCAAAGTGGTGGTATGCAACTACGAACACACGAATCCCCTATGGGAGGAACTATGCGTTTAGGTGAGTACCCTTGTGATACTAAAGCTGGTTCTCTTCTTCGCACTGCTTACAATGGTCAAAAAACAATACTTGAACGCCATCGCCACCGATATGAAGCAAATCCTGCTTACCGCGAGCAACTAGAAAAAGCTGGAATGATAGTAACAGGTGAGTCAAATGGTTTAATAGAAACGGTAGAGATAGAGGGTCATCCTTGGTTCTTAGGTGTACAGTTTCACCCAGAGTTCACATCGCGCCTACAGACTCCAAACGCAGCTATCCTCGCATTTGTAGAAGCTTCTTTAAACGCAGACTAAATCCATATGCCCTTATATATAGGGCATTTTGTACTATTAATTATAAATTTTCTTCTATAAGCTTAAAAGATTTTTCTATATCATTTTCACTCATAGGACCAGATTTAGAAAAAATCATTTCGCCCCTTTTGTTAAAAATTATAATATTTGAAGCATCATCCTCAAGCTCCCACTCATTTACAAGTACACTTTTTTTATCTTTTACATAGATAGTATCAGGGAACTCTTCTTGTTTTGAGGCTAGTATCTTTTCTATAATGAAGTTGGGTTTCCAAGTTGCAGCAAGGTTTATGATGGCGATGCGTTGAAAGTGAAGATCTTTGTCTGTTTTGAACTTTTTAAGTGCTTGTGCATAGTGTTCGTTGTCATCTTTTTTATCAGGATCAACATAGAACATTACAAATACATTCTCTTTAACACTTGTTGAATCCCATGCTGTGTTACCTTCAACTAAAGAACCATTCTCTCCATCTAAAACTATTGGTGTTGGAACTTCACCAAGTGTTAAGGCACTCAAGTTGAGTGTAAGAAGTATGGCTAATGCTGCTGTTTTGATTTTCATTTATTTTCCTTATGAATTGTTGTGCTTAGTATATAAGATTAGTATTAAGAGAATGTTAAGTGCCCAAACATCATAGTAATAGGCTAATACCTTTTTCCAAAAAAGTGCCCTCTTATTAATCTTCCATAAAAAAGTTCAAAAAGGTAAGAAATAATTATAAAAGCTAAAAATATCCAAATGGCTTTTGGATTTGATTGGTAAGTATAAAAAAGAAGTATACCAAGAGCACTTAAACTTAAAAGTGATGCGATGAGTGTTATCATTGTATTTGCCCTTATATCTCTACGAAGTTTAAACGCCGCAACATTTACCACAAAAAATATAAGTAAAAAACTAGCACTTCCAATGATAGCGATGGCGTTTAAGTCTATACTATTAGCTAAAATAAGGCTAAACCCAAGAGTAAAAACAACACCCATAAAGGGGATGTCGTGTTTAGAATGTGTGAGAATTTTTGGAAGTTCTCCCTCCACTGCTAAAATATAACTGAGTCTAGAGTTTCCATAAATAGTAGCATTTATAGCTGAAAATGTTGCTAAGAGTGCGGCAATAGCGACAATAGTAAAACCAATCTGCCCAAGAGCAGGTTTAGCAGCGATGGCGAGAGCATAATCTTTTGCTTCTAAGAGTTGTGCCTCTGGGACTGTTCCCACGCTGATGATGGCTATGAGGACATACAGAAGTATGACAAATATCACCGAACCATAAAAGGCACGAGGAAGGTTTTTCTCGGGCTCTTTTATCTCCATGGAGGCATTAGCAATAAGCTCAAAACCCTCATAAGCTACAAAAATTATCATCCCTGCCACAACGATAGAAAAAGGAGATTCCCATTCACTCATTGCAAATCTATCAACATCCACATAAGAGGCTCCAGAGACTATAATAAGCACAAGTAAAAGTACTTTGATGACGACAATGAATGTCTCTGATTTACTTACAAAGGAGGCACTTACAAGGTTTATGAGTGCTGGTAAGATTATGGCTATTGAGATGAGAGCATGATGCAGTAGCGAGGACTTTTGTGAAAAAAATGTCTCCCCATAAGAGGCAAATGCCACGGCATAAAGAGAGATAGTCACAAGATAACTCAGCCAGAGCATAAGGTTGACACTTCCAGAGAGGAGGTTCTCTCCAAACGCCATATCCACAAAATGGACAGTTCCCCCGCTATTTTGGTAACTTACAGAGAGTTTGGCATAAGAGTAAGAAGTAAAAAGTGCCACAATTCCCGCTATCATAAACGCCATAACAGTAGCTCCATGTGCAAGCGATACAGCCTCACCTAAAACGGCAAATATCCCCCCACCAACCATACCACCAACACCAATGGAAATAGCTCCTAAAAGCCCTATGGATCTCTGCTTACTCATACTTAAGTCCCTAGTGTTTGAGAAATTTTATAGAGATACTCATGCATATCAAAGTAGCCTATCATCATCTCAAAAAACATTCTCCAGCATAATTCTACGCAAACAAAGAGTGCAATAAAAGCTACTTTTTCTCCTCTTGCATTTTTTAATTTGAAAAATTTAGCAAGAAGAGTTTTTCCATACTTCCAAAGAAGCCATGGAAGTGTAAATGCCCCAACATAGTAGAAAAATATTAGAATATCTTGGGTTATAAAGGTGTTAAATTTTAAAAAGTCCAGCATATTTTATATCCATTATAATTTATCAGGTTCTAATGACACAACTCTTTTATGCTCTATCTTCAAAATCCTATCACATAGAGGGAGCATTGCTTCATCGTGTGTTACCATGATTATAGCAACATTTTTCTCTAATGCTATTTTTTTGAGCATATCTACTACACTTACCGAGCGTTCGCTGTCGAGTGCGGCGGTTGGTTCATCGGCTAGAATGATTTCGGGGTCATTGGCTAAGGCTCTTGCTATGGCAACTCTCTGGTTCTGACCTCCTGAGAGTTCAGAGGGCATTGAGTTTGCCTTATCGGCTATGCCAAAATACTCTAAAAGTTCCATCGCTTTTTTCTCTGACTCCTCTTGTGTGGCTCCATTTACCTGAGAAACTAGAGTAACATTTTCTATAACATTTAAAAAAGGTATGAGATAGTGTGATTGGAAGATAAATCCTATCTTCTCACGGCGTATTTTTCGTGTCTCTTTTGTGAGCCATCCATTTTCATACACCTTCTCATCACCTAACCAAATAGTACCACTTGTCGGCTCTTGCACACAGCCTATCATCATAAGAAGTGTCGTTTTTCCTGCACCACTTGGAGCTATGAGTGCTACTAACTCTCCCTTATGCACTTGAAAGTCAGCACCCTCTAT
>JALSMC010000018.1 GCA_026987995.1 Sulfurimonas sp.
TCAGGTATGAAAAAAATGTCTGATATGTCAAGCATGAAAAAAGAAATTCCTCTTACAAAATTAGACGAAGCAGAGGGTTTTCAAAATACAATGCGAGCAATGAACCCTCAGTATCGTCTCGATGACCCAGGAGTTGGTCTGAGAAATAACGGTCGAAGAGTTCTAACATATGCAGACTTGCGTTCTTTAAAATCAACTGCAAATGAAAGATACCCAGATAGAGAGATAGTCCTGCATTTAACAGGAAATATGGACAGGTACATGTGGTCCATTAATGGAATAGCCTATTCTGATGCTAAACCTTTAAAGTTTAAGTATGGAGAGCGACTTCGCATCACTTATATAAACGACACCATGATGAACCACCCTATGCACTTACATGGAATGTGGAGTGATTTAGAAACAGGAGATGATAACTTTCTTGTAAAAAAACATACTATAGTCGTACAACCCGGTGCAAAGATTAGCTTTCGAGTCAATGTAGATGCCAAAGGCTCATGGGCTTATCATTGTCACCTGCTCTACCATATGACCGATATGTTTAGAAAAGTAGTGGTGGCTTAATATGAAAAATTTACTTTTACTTTCACTCTTTGTCTCTTCTCTTTTTGCAGGTGGTGGCGGGGATATTCTCCGTGCAAACTTTCTAGCAGATAGTTTTGAGTACCAGTTCAATGATGAAAAAACACTCTACTGGGACACTTCTGCATACATAGGTTATGATGCAAATAAAATATATATCTACTCAGAGGGAGAAAAACCTCAAGACTCTCAAGCAAGTAGTGAAAACCAGATTATGCTCTCTCATGCCATAACACCTTTTTGGGATGTTCAAGCCGGTGTAGATTATGACTCTACACCAAACGCAAATAAAACATGGGGAGTTGTAGCCATTCAAGGTCTAGCACCCTACTTCTTTGAAACAAGAGTAGCCCTTTTAGTTGCAGATGATGGAGCATTAGGAGTACGAATAGATGCTGATTATGAAGCCCTTATCACTCAAAAGCTTATCTTAACACCAAGGTTCACCCTTGATGCTTACTCACAAGATGATATCTCTATGGGTTATGGAAGTGGTGTCTCTAACATCACCCTTGGGGCAAGACTGCGTTATGAAATACGAAGAGAGTTTGCTCCCTATATAGGTGTAGAGTGGGCAAAGAACTTTGGACTTACACAAACACTCGCACCATTAAACAGTGCCTACGGTGTCGCCGGCATTCGATTTTGGTTTTAAAGAAAACAGATGATAGATTATGATATCAAAACTGCTCAAAAACATATGAAGATGGACGGTAATTTTCCTTAGTTGAGATGTGGACTCAAGAGTCGATTTTAAAATTGAAAACTAAAATCGCACTCTTTTAAACTCTACAAACTCTGTTGCAACTGTTGTCTCTTGTAGATTGAGTTTTTTTACTGCTTTTGGATTGACAAGATACCAACCAAGAACAACATCTACACTATCACCTTTTTGAAGTGAAAAATCATACTTTACACTTCTTTTTTCATTTGCTTGTATCATAGTATCTCGTAGTGTTGTTGTAGCTTTCCAAGGCATAGCGGGTTTACCATCATGTCCAATTACTCGTACAAAAATCTCATCTTTGAGTTGTATTTTCTCTTCACCTCTTTGCACACTTACTTTTAATACTGCCACTCGTAAAGGGTGTAGTAAAAGAGCATGAGATGTTTGGTTGTCAATATTTACAATAAAATCATCTATCTCTCTTAAAAGGGAGATATTCACATACTTTTGAAGCATGTCAGAATGAAAGTGACTTCCTGCAAAACCGTGAAAAGTATGTGTTTTTCTCTGTGTCATATCTGAAACACTTCCTTTTACTTTTGGCATGTGACAACTAACACAGTTAGCACCATCCATCTCATTTGCTATATTTGTTGAACAGACATTTAAACCAGACTTGTTTGCCTTATGTGAATGACACCCAATACAAACATTCCCATTTTTCATAATCTGGTTTTCATTTGTAACTATTTTATGAAATGGAGAGTCATCATGTTTCTCTCTCGTACCATAGTAACTTTTCTCTTTTGTAGAGATTATGTTCGTGTTAAACTTTTTACCTTTTTTTATACTCTCTATTCTATGACAATATGCACAAGAGATTCCATCACTATGACTCTCATTACTTGCATCAGGTAACACTTTTGCACCTTTAGTCATCATCTTATCAAGATCATCTGCAGCAGGTGTATGGCACTTCCCACATGAATAATGTTGCATTTTTTTGTTATGGGGATGTTTATTCCATACTGCACTATGTATAGGGTCATTTTGTGGGATAGAGTTTGCGTGCATTGAGCCTTTAAACTCGTTGTAGATTTGGCTATGGCAGCTTTGACACTCCTGATTTTTTGCAAAGTTATGTACTTTGTCATTTGCATGTATCAAAACCATTGTGCTTATCATTAGTAAAATAATTTTTCTCATAGTAATTTTCCTTTTTAATTTTATAGAGTTGAATTATAATTATAATTACTTTGATTTATGTTAAAGTAATTATCTATTTTTAAAATATAGTAATCAACACAAACTTACCACAGAAAAGAGCTATAATTTCTTAAATATATAATAAAGATAAGAGAACTAATGAAATTTTATAGTTTATTTATAGTATTGCTAGGTCTTACACTTAGTTTTAGTGCATGTACAGATAGTGACAAAGATGCCAACAAGTCTAAGACCCCTGGTATGAAATGTGGTGCTGGAAAATGTGGTGCCAATATGTTCGATGGTAAAGGGGCTCTTGCTAAAAAGAAAAAAAATATGCTGAGTCAGATGCGTGAAAACGACCCTCGAAAAGAGTGTGTTATCACAGCTAAAACAGCAAAAGAAGCTTATGCTTGTGTCAAACATAAAGAGACAAATAAGATGTCAACAAAATGCGGAACAGCAAAATGTGGTCCTGGAAAATGTGGCGATGCACTAAAACATGATAAAATGATGAAAGAAAACACAAAAGAAAAAGCACCTGCTATGAAATGTGGTGCTGGAAAATGTGGAGGAGATATGTAAATATAACAATCTCTTACATTGTTCTTTAACTTCACCTAAGAGTATAAATCCAGGGAAACAGGATCACTTATACTCGATCCTCCTGTTTCCATATGACCAGCAAACCGTCGTGAGTATTGAGGTATATCTTTGAGTGTTAGAGTAAAGTCATACCAATAGCCACTCGAAGACAAAGACCATTTTTGTTTTATTTTACAGTTGCCTTCTACTACACCCCTCAATGGTACATTACTAAAGTAAGCATTAGCAGTAATGCTGTAATTTACTTTTTCTTTAGTGTTGTTTAAAAGCTCCAAAGATATATTACCATTTGATGTATCATAAGATATGTTAAGTTCAGGAGATGTTAAAGTTGTATCACCTGTAAAATGACGATGAAAACCATTAGGACCAAGAACCCAAAGGTCATAACTAGTATCACTTATAGATTCCCAAACACCAGTTAACTCTTTATTTGCTTCGACTGTATAACGCCGCGGTATGTCATTTAATTTTTTTCGATTATACACATGAAATACTGCTCCAACTGAACCTGTATTGCTAAATTTCAATTCAATAACATTCTTAGACACTACCTTGGCTGAAGTATGAAGTTCATATGGAAGTGCCCTAGCTGATCTTATGCCAGCATCTTGTACAGGCATATTGATAGATGTAGGTACTGGAGGTATCGTTGTTTTATTTAATGTACTTGCACGTTTAGCTTCTGCAGTTATATTTGGCAGTTTTTTAGTAAAATTAGTATTATCTGGGTCTTTGAAATCAAAAGTACTTGTTAAGTCTCCACAAACTGCTCGTCTCCATGCACTAATATTTGGCTCTCTAACACCAAATCTTTCTTCAATTAAACGGATTATTGAAGTATGGTCAAATACCTGAGAATTAACCCAACCGCCTTTACTCCAAGGTGAAATCACATACATTGGAACTCTCGGACCTAAACCATAAGGACGATGCAAAGCCAATTTTTCAAGAGGATTCTTGTGATAAGAAAGAATTTTTTCATGATACTCTCCAGCAGTATTTATAGTCGATGCGCCTGCTAATACAGCTTTTTTAGGATCTGTACTATATTTTATATAACTTGGGACTGCCGGAGGTGGAATATGATCAAAAAAGCCATCATTCTCATCAAAATTAACAATGAACACAGTTTTGCTCCAAACCTCAGGGTTAGCTGTTAATGCATCTAAAACTTTAGCTGTATAATCTGCCCCTTGTGCTGGACTAGATGGACTCGGATGTTCAGAACCTTTAGCAGTAGCAACAATCCAAGATACTTGAGGTAGCTTATCTGCAAGTACATCTTTTTTAAGTTTATCAATGTCTCGTGTGCTAACTCCCCTTTCTTTAAGTTCTTTGCAATAGTTCCTTTTTTGAAACCATGCATCACGAAA
>JALSMC010000019.1 GCA_026987995.1 Sulfurimonas sp.
TTTTTTTGGTAGATAATTATAACATTTATGGGATATGAAAGGCTTTTTTTAAAATTTAATTTAGCTTAAATTGTAGGTTGTTTTTTGTAATCTGCAAGTGGCTCTATACTATTGTTTTATCTACTTCCCACTTATGTGCTATTATCTCATTTAATCCACTGTCTAAACGCATTAAAAAATATTCTCGATGGACTTCGTGGGCACCTAGGCTTTTTAGATGCTCTGTGGGCACTTGACAGTCTACAAAGTCATATCCCCACTCTTTTAAGTGCTTAATGAGTACTGCATAAGCTGACTTTGACGCATCGCTTACATGTGCAAACATTGATTCCCCACAAAATACTTTTCCAACAACTATTCCATAGAGACCCCCAACAAGTTTGTCATCTAAATAACTCTCTACACTATGTGCATATCCTGCATCATGTAGTATTGCAAATGACTGTTTGAGCTGTTTGTGTAGCCATGTTCCATCTTGATTATGTCTAGGTGTACTTGAGCAATGATTCAGCACTTGGATAAAATTTGTATCAAACTTATAAGTAAACTTTTTCATGCTTTTTTTAAGTGATTTACTTATTTTAAAATTATCAAGTTCCATAATTAGTCTAGGATTGGGAGACCACCAAATAAGTGGGTCTTTTTCTGTGTTCCAAGGAAAGATACCAGATTGGTATGCATTGAGTAGTCGAGAGGGTTGAAGATCACCTCCCCATGCAACAATACCATCTTCATTAGCACTGTTTGGGTCAGGGAAGTTAAATGTATCTTCGTAAAGTTTTGGAATTTGCACTAAAGTTCTTTAAATGTCAATTCCAATTCTTTCTTAGCATCAACACTTACATTACCACCATTTTTTAGTTTTCCAAATAGTATCTCATCACTTAGTTTATTTGTTATATTATTTTGAATATAACGCTTAAGTGGTCTTGCACCCATTGCTGGAGAGTACGATTCATCTGCTATGTATTTAATAGCTTTCTTTGTAAGTGTAACAGTAATCTTTTTCTCTTTTAAGTCGCTGTTGAGTTCTTTTATAAATTTTTCTACAATAGATTCGATTACATGCATGTTTAATGGCTCAAAATCTACAATTGCATCAAGTCTATTTCTAAACTCTGGAGTAAAAAATGATTTGAGTTCCTCATTTGCTGCTAAAGACTCATCTTTATTAAAGCCCATTACATTTCTTGCAGTTGCTCCAATATTTGATGTCATAATTAAAACAACATTTTGAAAATCTGCTTTATATCCATTGTTATCAGTTAAAGTTGCACTATCCATGATTTGTAAAAGAATATTGACTAAATCAGGATGAGCCTTTTCTATCTCATCTAAAAGTATAACTGTGTAAGGGTGGCGTTTAACAACTTCAGTTAGAAGTCCACCTTGCTCATAACCAACATAACCTGGAGGTGCTCCAACTAAACGACTTAGAGAGTGCTTTTCCATATACTCACTCATATCAAAACGTTCAAAGTGAATACCTAGAGTTTTACTTAGCGTGATAGCAAGTTCTGTTTTACCAACACCAGTTGGTCCTGAAAAAAGAAAAGAAGCAATAGGTTTTTGCTCAGGAGTAAGTCCTGCTTTAGATATTTTAATAGCTTGTGCTACAAGTTCTACGGCTTTATCTTGCCCAATAACACTCTCTTTTATAGTTGCTTCAAGATTTTGTAGTGCACTTGTTTCATTTACATTCATAGTTGTATTTGAAATACCTATGATAGAAGAGACGGTTTCTAAAATATCATTAGCAGTTACTTTTACCCGTTTGTCTTTTCTAAGGTGAAACGATGCAGCGGTCTCATCTATAAGGTCAATTGCTTTATCAGGTAGAAATCTATCTGTAATATAGCGTTTAGAAAGATTTACAGCAGCAGTAAGTGCTTTGTTTGTATACTTAACATTGTGATGTTGCTCATACTTTTCTTGAAGACCTTTAAGTATAAGATAACTTGTCTTTTTTGAGGGTTCATCTACATCTATTTTGGAAAAACGACGGCTAAGCGCCTTGTCTTTTTCAAAACCATTTCTATACTCTGCAAATGTTGTAGCACCCATACATTTAAGTTCACCAGATGCTAGAGCAGGTTTAAGCTGATTCGCTGCATCCATTGTTCCACTAGTACTTCCAGCACCTATAAGTGTGTGAATTTCATCTATAAATAGTATAGCATTTGGTTCTTTTTTAAGTTCATCCATCACACCTTTTAAGCGTTTTTCAAAATCACCTCTGTATTTTGTTCCCGCGAGCAATGCTCCTAAATCAAGAGCAAAAAGTTTTGAGTCTTTGATGATTTTTGGTACAGTCCCGGCAGAAAGATTAAGTGCTAAACCTTCAGCGATGGCAGTTTTACCAACTCCTGGTTCACCAACAAGTATTGGATTGTTTTTCTTTCGTCTACAGAGGATTTGAATTACTCTTTTAATCTCTTTATCTCTTCCAATTACAGGATCTATTTTCCCTTCTTTAGCTTTTTCTAATAAGTCGATTGAGTATTTAGCGAGGTAAGATTTTTTACTCTCATCTTCTTCATCTTCATCCTCATCTTCGTCAACATGTGATATTGCTTCTAAAACATCTAGTCTTGTTATTCCATATTGAGAAAGAAGCATATATGAAAAAGTATTCTCTTCTTCATATAGAGCAGCGAGTAGGTCACCAATTTTCGCATCAATTTGTTGTGCTGATTTAATATGTCTAATCATCTTATCGATTAAACGCGAGAGTGCTAGGCTTTCATAAGGCTCATTGTTTACACCGACTGGAAAAGCATCAATATTTGTCTCAATATAAGTGAGTAGCTCTTCTTTCATCTTCTCTACATCACCACCACATCGAGTGATGATTCTAGCACCATCGTGAGAGTTTAAAAGAAGAAAGAAAACATGTTCTATCGTTAAGTACTCGTGTCGCATCTCTTTAGCAAAAGATATCGATTTTTGAAAAACTTCATTTAAGGGTTGACTTATCATTTTTATTCCTCTTCCATTGTTGCTTTAAGTGGAAATCCACTTTTTTGTGAACGTTTTTTTACTTGTATTACCTTTGTTTCTGCAATCTCATGAGTATAAACACCACATAAGCCGCGCTGCTTTTTATGGATATCAAGCATAACAGCTTCTGCCTGTTCATAACTTTTATGAAAAATTGTGATAAGTATATCAACTACAAAATCCATTGAAGTGTAATCATCATTAAGTAAATAAACTTTGTACTTCTTTGGATGCTTTATCTCTATTTTTTCTAAAAGTTCAAACTCATTTGCTAATGACATTCGCAACTACTTTGCAGCATTTAAAAAATCATCAATTATATCTTGAGGATTCTCTAAACCAATAGAAATACGAATCAGTCCATCTGTAATACCTAAAAACTCTCTTGTATCTGCATCAAAGTCACTATAGATTGTTGAAGCCATGTGTAGTGCTAATGTTCTACTATCACCAATATTTGCAGTAATAGTAGCAAGTTTTGTTTTGTTTATAAAACTATAAGCAGCTTCTTTGGAGCCCATGTCAATAGTAAAAAGTGTACCACAACCAAGTGCAAAATCATTTTTATATCTATCATGGTGAGGGTGTGACTCTAAACAAGGATGATTAATATTAAGCCCTTGTTTACTCAAACTTTTTGCAATTACTTCTACACTCCCAACTATTCTTGGTAAACGCAGAGCAAGTGTCTCTAATCCTAAAAGTGTTTGGTAACTTGCATGAGCATTTGCACTCATTCCCAAGTCCCTAAGAGCTCTTTTTTTAGCATTTGGAATAAGAGCCATCTTTCCAGCACCCTTTATCGGTTTTTTCATAAACTCATAACGCGAACTTTTAAACTTGTCTTCGCCATCATTTATAGCACGAAAAACCGCACAACCACCAAGAGCAGAAGAACTTCCTGAGATGATTTTTGTAGTAGAGTAAACAACTATATCCGCTCCGAGTTTAAGAGGTTCAATACTAAGTGGTGTAATAGTATTGTCAACTATTAAAGCTACACCATGTTTATTTGCGATAGATGCTATAGTTTTAATATCAGGTAAACGCATATTTGGATTACCAACACTTTCTAGAAATATAATTTTAGTTTTTTCAGTAATTGCTTTTTCAATACTTTCTATTTCATCCACATCAAAAAAAGATGTTTTTATGCCAAAACGCTTGAGTGTTTCATTAAAAAGTGCATAGGTTCCACCAAATAAACCACCGATACTGATAATCTCGTCACCTGCTTCTAGTAGTGACATTGTAGCTAGTGTTGTTGCTCCCATACCAGAGCTTGTTGCAACAGCACCAACACCACCATCCATTTGGGCCATAATAGCTTCTAATTTAGCTGTGGTTGGATTACCCATTCGTGAATAAAGAGGTTTTTTGATAGATCCATCAAAAATACCTTCAGCTGTTTGTGCATCTCCATATCCAAATGCAGCAGATGATGTTATAGCCGGAGAGATAGCACCTTCTTTATTGCCAACTGCTTGGACGAATTTTGTGCAATGTTCCTCAAAAATGTTCATATGTATTTACCTTGATTTATATTAAATAAATTATACCAAAGTAGAGATAATAGTTACCTGCAAGGATTTAATTATGCTAGAATTATAAAGATAAAACAATTAGGAATTAGTAATGCAAAATCAAACAACTTTAGAAAAACTAGATGAGAAGGTATCTCAAATTTTAAGAAAATACCACGAACTTAAAAGTGAAAACGAAACTATAAGAAATGAGTTGATAACACTAAAGGCTCAAAAAGCGATACAAGTTCAAGAACTTGAAAAGTTAAGTGAACAAAATACCATGAAAGATCTTGAGATAGAAGAGATAGTAAGTAAAATTGAAAGTATGTTAGGCTAATTTCTATGAGTAAAAAAATAGGGCTTTATATTGGAGGTCGAAGGTTTGATGTGGATGTTGATGATGAGTTTGCTAAATTTTTAGAAATCCAAATGGAAAAAGATTTTAACATAGAGGGAAATAATGA
>JALSMC010000020.1 GCA_026987995.1 Sulfurimonas sp.
TTGTAGTTGACCGTGAACGTGAGATTCAAGCTTTTGTTCCTGTTGAGTACTGGACTATGGATACTATTTTCAAGTCAAACATCGATGCAAACCTTATCATCCACAAAGGTGATAAGCTTACTAAAATGAGCATTGAGAACAAAGAACAAGCCCTCTCAATTGAAAAAAGTGTCAAAGCAGATAGTTTTGTTATCTCAAAATTAGAGACAAAACAGCGAAAGTCAGCAACGCCACCACCTTTTATGACTTCAACACTGCAACAAACTGCATCTTCTAAACTAGGCTTTACTCCTAAACGCACGATGATGATAGCTCAGTCACTGTATGAGGGTGTAAAAACTCCTGATGGAACTTCAGGTGTTATCACTTACATGAGAACAGACTCCCTTAACCTCGCAAATGAAGCAGTTGGAGCAGTTCGTGGCATAATCGAGAGTAGATTTGGAAAGAAATACCTTCCTAAAGAGCCAAAAGTTTACAACAAAAAGTCTAAAAATGCACAAGAGGCTCACGAGGCTATCCGCCCAACTATGCTTGCATTTACTCCTGAAGTTGCACAAAGCTTTTTAAAAGCTGATGAGATAAAACTTTATCGTCTAATCTATGAGCGTTTTATGGCATGTCAAATGGAAGATGCACAGTTTGAACAACAAAGCATCATCTTTAAAGGGAATGAAAATCAGTACCGTGCAAGTGGGCGTAAGCTTCTTTTTGATGGTTTTTATGCTCTCACAGGAGCTGAAGACAAAGACAAACTGCTTCCAACTCTCAAAGAGGGTGACAAAGCAGAGATACAGTCACTTAAACCAGAGCAGCACTTTACAGAGCCACCTGCTCGTTACTCAGAAGCAAGTCTTATCAAAAAACTAGAGTCTGAGGGTGTAGGTCGTCCATCTACTTATGCACCAACAGTTGCAACTCTAAGTCAGAGAACTTATGTGAACATAGAAAAAAAGCAGATAGTTCCAACTGAGATGGCGTTTACAGTAACAAAAATACTTGAAGAACACTTCGCAAACATAGTAGACATCTCTTTTACAGCCAACATGGAAGAGAAACTCGATGAAGTAAGTGAAGGAAACACAGACTGGCAAAAACTGCTTGCTGATTTTTATGTACCATTTATGCAGCAAGTTGCTGATGGAAAAGAAAATATAGTAAGTCTTAAACTTGCTAAACCACTTGGACGGACTTGTCCTAAGTGTGGAGAGTCTGAACTACTTCTTAGAAGTGGGCGTTTTGGAAACTTCATAGCTTGTAGTGGTTTTCCTAAGTGTAAATACACTGAGCAGTGTGATGAAGAAGGAAACGCAGTAGAGAAAAAAGAGACTACAGCAGAAGAGAAATGTGACAAATGTGGCAACGACATGGTCATCAAAAATGGTCGTAACGGTCAGTTTTTAGCATGTAGTGATTATCCTGATTGTAAAAATACTAAGAGCATTAATGTAGAAGAGAAAAACTCAGATACTCCTTGTCCTGATTGTGGTGGGACTATCTCTCTTAAAAACTCTCGTCGTGGTCCATTTTGGGGATGTAACAACTATCCTGAGTGTAAGTTTATCTCTAAGTTCGAGCCTACAACTATAAAATGTGAAGAAAAAGGCTGTAAGGGTGTTCTCGCTCCTCGTACTTACAGAAATAAAGAAGTGTATGAGTGTGTTAAATGTAAAGCTCGTACTCCTCGCGAAGAAGAAACACCCGAAGAAGAGACAAAAGAAAAATAATGAAAATTGGTGTACTCTCAGATACTCATACTAAGGTAAAAAAAGCGAAAGCTTCACTTGATTTACTTATAGATAATGGGGCTGAGTTTATCATCCATGCTGGTGATGTGTACGAGTATGAGATACTCGAGTTACTCAAAAACTGTGGCAAACGCTATGTCTGCGTTTATGGTAACAATGATGCCCACTTAGTAGAGTTTCATAACAATTACAACCTCGTTCAAGAGCCATACTATTTTAAGTTAGCTGACACAAAGTTTAAGCTTATGCACCTTCCCTTTTATATGGCACCTGATACTGAAGTCATTATTTATGGGCATACCCATGAGTTTAAATCCGAATTTATAGATGGCACACTTTTTTTAAACCCTGGTGAGTCTTGTGCAAGAAACAAACCTGTATCTGAATGTGCCCTTTTAGAGATAACAGACAAAAAGTTTAAAGTTACGTACTTTACTAAAGAAAAAGATGCAAAAAAGTTTGAGTCTCAGAAATTCTCATACGATAGGAAATTAAAATGAATAAAGAGATATTTTTATGCTCCATCTGTAATATCAACAGTGGAACATGCCTAGAAGACTGTAAGTTTTGCTCTCAAAGTGTTCGCTACAAAGCAGACATAGATAGATATAAACAAAAAGATATAGATCTTATCAAGCAAGAGGCTATAAATGCTAGAAATAACGGAGCACTTGGTTTTTGTCTTGTAACAGCGGACAAAGGTCTTAATGATAAAACACTCAAGTTTGTTTGTAATGTTGCCAAAGAGGTGCAAGAAGTCGCTCCTGAGCTACGTTTAATCGCTTGTAATGGTACAGCTTCTCTTGAGCAACTCCTTACTCTAAAAGAAGCAGGCATTAAAGCCTATAACCATAACCTAGAGACAAGTGAATCTTTTTATAAAGAAATATGTACAACTCACCCATGGAGTGAACGCTATGAAACTTGTCAGAATGTAAACAAGTCAGGACTTACACTTATAACGGGTGGTATCTTTGGTCTGGGTGAAACGCAGGAAGATAGAGTAAGTATGCTAGAGTCATTGGCTTCACTTAATCCTACTTCTGTTCCTATCAACTTTTATCATCACAACGAAGCACTAGAGTTAGAGCCAAACCCTTTAGAAATTGAAGAAGCTTTTTCTCTTATAGAGCTCACTCGTAAGCTCATTCCAAACGCGGACAGAATTATGGTTGCAGGTGGTCGTGAACTTATGTTTGGTGAACGCCAATCAGAAATCTTTGAACATGGTGCAAACTCCATAGTCATAGGAAACTACCTTACAACTAGTGGTAGAGCTATGAATAAAGACTTAGATATGCTACAATCCCTCAAATTAGAAGTCGCCAAAAAAGTTTAGACAAGGAGCATAGAAAATATGAATGATAATATCACACTCATTATGACAATATCACTCATCATTATGTTTTCGCCATTTTTTGCTAAATTTCTGAAACTTCCAACTACACCTATAGAAATGATACTCGGTTCACTTCTTGGTTATGTGGGATTTTTACACGATGAGCATCTATTTGACTTAGTTGCAGAGTTTGGATTTCTTTACCTGATGTTTATTGCCGGAACAGAGATTAACCTCAAGAATGTCATCAACACCTCTTCTACTATTATGAAAAAAGTCGTAGTCTATCTTATCTTTTTGTATGCATTCTCCATACTTTTTGCTATACAATTTTCACTTGGAAAGATTTTTATGGTGCTACTGCCACTCATCTCCGTTGGTCTTGTTGCTACACTCTCAAAAGAGTACGGTAAAACACCATGGCTTTCTATGTCTATGACGGTTGGAGGGATAGGAGAGGTTGTGAGTATCATGATTTTAACAATCACCTCTGCAACATTAAGCTCAGGTATTGGACTTGGGCTATTTCAAACCATTATGGCACTTTTAGCTTTTTTACTCTTTATGTATCTACTCTTTCGTACTATGCAACTTATATTTTGGTGGTACCCTAAAGTATCACTCGCACTAATGCCGCATGAAGATAACAAAGAACAAGATATTCGTTTGAGTATGGGTATCTTCTTTTTACTTGTTGGTGCTATGCTTTATCTTCATTTAGAACTCGCGTTTGGTGCCTTTTTAGCAGGTATATTTATACCGACTTTTTTTGAACACAAACATGAACTTCCTGAAAAACTAGCTTCGTATGGTTTTGGTTTTCTCATCCCTATTTTCTTCATTCACATTGGAAGCTCTTTTAACTTAGAGGCACTTGCAATGCAAGGGCTCATTGAAAAAGCACTAGTAATTACACTTGTGATGATTATAATGCGTCTTATCGCTTCGCTTGTTTTTATAAAAGAACTTGGAGTGATAGATGCAGTTTTAATGGGGCTTTCACACTCTATGCCACTGACACTACTCATAGCCATGGCAACTCTCGCGTTTAATGCTAACTCTATAGACAAGCTTCACTACTATGCTTTTATCTTAGCGGCACTCTTTCAGGTTATAAGTGTTATGATTGTTATTAAAATAATTCATATCTATAAGATAAAAAGAGAGTTAAAGGAAGTATAAATGAGCCGTTCAGTTTTACTACAACTTGCTCGTGATTCCATAGAAGAAGTATTTCATGCTAAGAGAAGCATAGATAAAAATGCACTTTTAAAACTCCATCCCCTTTTAAACGAAAAAATCCAAACTACTGTTAATCTTTTTATCAACAAAGAGCTCAAAGGAAGTTATACTACTCAAAATAGCGAGGAGTCACTTATAAACAATATCATTCTTTGTGCTAAAAAAGCTGCGTTTGAGAACACTACTAACAGTGTACTCAAAACATCTGAGTATCTTCACTGTGACATAGAACTTTTACTAGATACACCAGAAGGACAGATATCTGAGTCTGATACTGCTATTATAGGTAATGCTTTAAAAGCCTAGCTGATTTTTTATACTAAAAGGAGTTTTTATGAAACGTTATAAATGTCCTACATGTGACTATATCTACGACCCTGCTCTTGGGGACCCTGAAGCAGATATTCCTAAGGGAACTGCTTTTGAAGATTTACCTGAGGATTGGGTTTGTCCTGATTGTGGAGAAGAAAAAGCAGAGTTCGAAGTCATCGATGAAGAGTAATGCCTAGAATTGACACTAGAAAATTTTATTTGAGTGCTATAAAAAAACATGGAGTGAGTGCAAAAGGAATAAATTGGTTATCTAAAGAGCCACTTGCAAATTCAAACCAAGCAAACAACTAAATTCTTCTCATAGCG
>JALSMC010000021.1 GCA_026987995.1 Sulfurimonas sp.
AACTAAGATATACAAACTTTTTGATGAAGATTATATAGGGATATCTTTAGGAAACTATATGCCTAGTGTATTTTATGATAATTACTATTTAGGTACTGATTTTTGGAATATTAGCCCAGGTTTTCAATCTTTATTTTATACAGATTCAATTTCTATTTTATTCATTTTTCCATATTATATTTTTTTATTTAGCATTATAATAATTGTATTCAGACTACTTAATATGTCTTCCTTAGCTTATAATTTCATTTATTTTTATATTATATTACTATTATTTCCCGGATGGTTCTCTCAATTTTTTTATTTAACATGGTCTATTATAGTTATATTTATAATTGTTCAGTTTTTCGGAACTATTAGGTTGACTTTAAAAAAAGTGAGAATAAAATAACATGTGCGGAATATACGGAATAAATAAACCCCAACCAAAACAAAAAACAAAAGAAATCCTTTCTAGAGCTACATTTAGAGGTCCTGACTTTTCTGGTGTGAAGAGTGCAGAGTCTTACTCTTTTGGGCACAATCGTTTAGCTATTATCGACCTTGAAGAGCGATCGAACCAGCCTATGGATGACGGCGGGTATAGCATTGTTTTTAATGGTGAGATTTATAACTATGCTGACATTCGTAGTGGGCTTTTAGAAAAAGGTTATGTTTTTAGTACTGACTCTGATACAGAGGTGATACTTAGGGCATACATAGAGTATGGAGAGGAGTGTGTGGAGCATTTTAACGGGATGTTTGCATTTGTACTTTTTGACCCTGCGAAAAATCTCTTCTTTGGATCTCGTGATAGACTGGGAAAAAAGCCATTTTACTATTTCATAAAAAATGATACTTTTGAGTTTGCTTCACAGCTCAAGCAGTTGGCGTTTGAGAAAAAACTAAAAATAGACAAGAGAAGTGAGAAACTTTACTTTCGTTATGGGTATGTGCCTGAGCCTTATACTATTTATGAAGATGTTTTCAAGCTTGAAGCGGGGCATAGTTTTACTTATGACCTTGCAACTCATGTGTTCAAGAAAAAACAGTATTGGGATATATCTACACACAACACTCACAGCAGTGACTCATACGATGTCATAAAGCAGGAGCTAAAAACCCTTCTCATAGACTCCGTAGAGTCGCGTTTACATGCGGATGTACCTGTAGGACTTTTTCTCAGTGGTGGGGTAGATAGTAGCTTGGTAACTGCCATAGCAGCCAAAGAGTTAGGACAAAAGGTAAATACTTTCTCCATCAAATTTTCAGAGAGTGAGTTTGATGAGTCTAACTATGCTAAAGAGGTTGCAGACTTGCTTGGGACTACACACCATACACTAGAGTGTAAACCAGAAGATATGTTAGCTCTGATAGAGAACATAAGTGAGTACTATGATGAACCATACAACGACTCATCTTCTTTGGCTATGATGATACTTGCCCGTGAAACAAAAAAACATGTCACGGTTGCACTCTCTGGTGATGGTGGAGATGAACTCTTTTGGGGGTATCATAACTACTTTCGGATGAAAAAAGTAAGCACACTCTACAAGATGCCAAAAATTGTGAGAAAATTTACTAGTGCCGTCCTTGAAAAATCTTCAAACTATAGACTAAAAAAGATAGCAGATGGTTTAAAAATAGACAGTTTAGAAGAGCTATTTTTATACTCCAACAGACTCTTTGACTTTGAAAAACTATTTCATCAAAAAAACATCTCTTGCCAAGAGGAGTATAAGAAGTATTTGTACAGTGACAAGAGTTTATTTGAGCGAATATCTGACTACGACATCAAAACATATATGAACGGAGATATCTTCACTAAGGTAGATAGAGCCACAATGGCATATAGTTTAGAGGCAAGAACACCTCTTGTGGACTACAAAATTGTAGAGTTCTCACAAACGATTCCCTTTGAGTACAAGTATAAAGGTGGTGAGGGTAAGTACATACTCAAAGATATACTCTACGATTACCTACCAAAAGAGCTTTTTACAAGACCAAAAAGTGGCTTTACAGTTCCACTAAAAAACTGGTTTAGAAATGAGCTAAAAGAGTATGTCTATGAAACACTCTCAGCAGAGAACCTAAAGAAAATAGACGACATAAATATAGAACATGTAAATGAACTAATAGAAGCTCACATGAACGGCAGTGAAAACAACTACCACCAGATATGGACTCTTTTAACTTATGTGAAATGGAGGGAGAGGTATGTCCAAGAGTAAAAATATTCTGTTTCTCACTGCTACTATGCAAAAAGGTGGAGCTGAGAGAGTTATATCGCTACTGCTAAAAGAGTTAGCCCAAAAAGAAGAGTTGAGTCTGCACCTAATTCTTTTAGAAGATGGCATAGACTATGAACTCCCCAAAAATATCACTGTTACTGTCTTATCTACAAACGACAAACATGGTGTGCAAAAATTACTTGAATTACCTTTTGTGGCATGGAAGGTATTTAGATACACAAAGCAACACAATATATCTACAGTTATGTCATTTTTGTATAGACCTAACTACATAAATATACTATCTAAACTCTTTGGTTCACAACATAGAGCTATCATAAACATAAGAAGCACGACTTCGCGTTATCTTCGTGAAGGATTTTTAGGGAAAGTTAATCTTTTTCTTATAAAAAGTTTGTTCAACAAAGCAGATTTAATCGTTTCGAACTCTCATGGAGTAGATGAAGATTTGAAATCTTTGATACCTGCTAATGCAAAGACAAAAGTCATACATAATCCAGTAGACATAGAGTACATAAACCGTAAAAAAGAGAACTGTGAAGATGTGGCGTTTGAGTTTGAAGAGGACAAAAAGTATATAATCTCACTTGGAAGACTCATACCACTTAAAAGAAACAGAGACTTAATAGATGCTTTTAATGTTTTACAAAAAGAGGACAGTAGTTTAGAGTTACTTTTTGTTGGAGAGGGGAAGCTAAAGAGTGAGTTGGTGGAGTATTGTTCAGAATTAAATATAGCACAAAAAGTTCACTTTTTAGGTAATGTAACAAACCCTTTTTACTATTTACATAAGTCTGACTTGTTTGTAATGACATCAGAGGTAGAAGGCTTTCCAAATGTTTTAGTAGAAGCGATGGCATGTGGACTCCCCGTCATCTCATCAGACTGTAAAAGCGGACCAAGAGAGATACTAGGTGAAAATGAGTATGGGTTACTTTATGATGTGGGTGATCTAACTGCTTTAATTAAGAGTATGCAGTACTATCTTTATGATGAGAGTATTGATTTGACAGAGATAAAGATGAAAAATTTACAGCGTTTAGAAGATTTTGAAATAGGAAAGATTATGAAAGAGTTTGAGGGTGTGTTGTGAGTAAAAAAATAGCAATAGTTTTAAATAATGCATGGCAAGCGTATAATTTTAGATTTAATCTAGCAAGAAGTTTGAAAGATAGTGGATATGAAGTTGTCTTTGTAGCTCCTTATAATGCGAAATATAGTGAACTAATCAGAAAGGAATTTGAGTTTTGTGAAATATATGTAGATGCTAAAGGGATAAACCCAGTTAGAGATTTTAAAACTATGATAGAGCTTTTTAAGTTGTATAAAAAACATAAGTTTGATGTAGTTTTGAATTTTACAATTAAACCAAATATTTATAGTTCAATAGTGGCAGGAATATTAGGTATAAAAGCAATAAGCAACATCACAGGACTTGGTACTATATTTATAAAACAGTCTTTTGTTACAAAAGTGGCAAAATTATTGTACAAAATTGCATTAGCTTATAACGATAAAGTATTTTTTCAAAATAGTGATGATAGAAGCTTATTTGTAGAAAATAAGTTGATTTTATTTAATAAAACTGATCTGCTCCCTGGTAGTGGGGTGGATTTAAGTAAATTTATACCTGCCCAGAAAAAGAAAGATGGAGTATTTAGATTTTTACTTATCGCAAGATTGCTAAAAGATAAGGGGTTGTTGGAGTTTATTGACGCTGCGAAAAAAATCAAAAGCAAGTACAATATGGTTGAGTGTCAGCTTTTAGGAGCAGTTGGGTTTGCAAATAAAACTGCAATATCACAAGATGAATTGAATGTCTGGGTAGATGAAGGGATAGTAACATATTTGGGGACGACAGATAGTGTACAAGATGTTATATCTCAAGCAGATTGCGTGGTATTGCCATCATACAGAGAAGGAACACCAAGAAGTCTACTTGAAGCGTGTGCTATGCAAAAACCAATAATAGCTACTAATGTTGTTGGATGCAAAGAAGTACTAGATGATGGAGTTAATGGTTACTTGTGCGAAGTAAAAAATGCAAAAGATTTAGCTGATAAAATGGAGATGATGTTAAACTTATCTGAAGATGAAAGAGTGGCTATGGGTAAAGCAGGAAGAGAAAAGATAGTTAAAGAGTTTGATGAAAAGATCGTTATAAATAAATATTTACAAAGTATAGCAGAGATTTTAGGATGATGAAAACTATTTTACTGAGAGGTGCAAGTGGCTTTGTGGGGAGTTATTTTCGAGAAAAGTATGCAGGGAGTTATAACATAAGAACTTTTTCTTTTTTGCGTGATAACCTTGAAGCTTTACATGTAAAGGGTGTCGATGTTGTTTTTCATCTCTCTGCTTTGGTGCATCAGATGGGTGGAGCAGACGAGGAAGAGTATGAGCGAGTCAATGTCACGCAGACTGTGGAGCTGGCTAAAAAAGCAAAGAGAAGTGGCGTGAGGCAGTTTGTGTTTATGAGTACGGTGAAAGTGTATGGAGAGGAGAATGATGTGCCATACACTGAGATGACTACATGTAAACCGGAAGATGCCTATGGAAAGAGTAAGTTAAAAGCTGAAAAAGAGTTGCAGAAGCTAGAAGACGAGAATTTTATTGTTTCTATAGTTCGGACTCCCATTGTCTATGGTTATGGCGTAAAGGCAAATATCAAAAATCTTATATCTTTAGTCAAAAAAATACCTGTGTTAC
>JALSMC010000022.1 GCA_026987995.1 Sulfurimonas sp.
GCACCCGAAGATGTAAAAGAGTATGCAACGGCTCTAAATATCGTAAAAACAATAGTACCTATGAACAAACCATTTGGTGAAGGTTCTATAAACTTTGGTCTTCGTAAAGCTAGAGATGCTGGATATGATTATGAAGTACTAGAAGATATGCTTGATAAGATTTTAGATGTAATGGAAGATAATTAATGAGTAAAACTGTAACTGTCATAGATACCTTTGGCTTCTTTTTTCGAAGCTTTTATGCCCTCCCGCAACACCTTAAAAACAAAGATGGTTTTCCAACTGGCCTACTTACGGGTTTTACAAACTTTATAGCGACTTTGCAAAAAGATCATGATAGTGACTACATCATCTTCGCCATAGATACAAAAGGAACTACCTTTAGAAATGAGATAGACCCTAACTATAAAGCAAACCGTTCAGCCCCACCACCAGAGTTATCAATGCAACTCCCGGTTGCTATAGAGTGGATAGATAAAATGGGTTACAAAACCTTAGGTCAAGTTGGTTTTGAAGCAGATGATATGATAGCTACTGTTGTTGAACTTGCAGAGCAAAAAGGTTACAAAGTACGTGTTGTTTCACATGACAAAGACCTCTACCAACTCATAAATGATGAAAAAAATATTGTAGTAGTTGATGCCATCAAACGCAAGCAGATGGACGAGAAGGCTTGTTATGATAAGTACGGAGTAACGGCACAACAGTTTACTGATTATCAGTCTATCTTAGGTGATAGTGCAGATAATGTTCCTGGTGTCAAAGGCATAGGAAAAGTAGGGGCTGAAAAACTTCTCAAAGAATATGGTGATTTAGATAATATCTATGCACATGTTCAAGAGGTAAAGGGTGCAAATCAGAAAAAACTTAGAGAGTGTAAAGAACAGGCATATATGTCAAAAGAGCTAGTAACACTTAAACGCGATGTTTTTGATAGTATAGATTTTGAAGAGTACAAGATGGATATTGAAAATCCTTTTGTAAATATTTATGATGAGTTAGTAAAGTATGAACAAAATGCCATCCTTCGTGTTATGCATGCGAGAAACCAAGTGAGTGACTCCAAACGCGAGAGTGCTGCTGCGGCTGTGGTAGTTGAAGAAGAGGACTATGGCGTAGTCTTAGAGTTTAAAGCGACACTTTTAACAGATGTCAAAGAGTTAAACGCGGTGTTAGCAAAGTTCACTCCTGACACTATAGTCGCGTTTGACACTGAAACAACTGGTTTAGAGTATGACAATGACAAACTTGTAGGCTTTAGTTTTTGTACTAACGATGAAGAGGCTTATTATGTTCCTTTTGCTCACTTTTATCTTGGTGTTCCTGAGCAGATAAGTGAAGAGGATGCAAAGTCTGCTATAAGAAAAATATTTAACTCTAAAGTAGTGGGGCATAACATCAAGTTTGACTTGCATTTTGTGACTCGCTTTTTAGAAGACGATTCACTTGAAGTGTATGCGGATAGTATGATTTTAGCTTGGCTTATCAGTTCAAACTCAGCCCTCTCTCTTGATAAACTAAGCGATGCACTTTTAGGTCATAAAATGGTCGCATTTAAAGATACTGTAAAAAAAGGTGAAACATTCGCAGGTGTTGAACTAGAAGATGCTTGTAAATATGCAGCAGAAGATGCCTACATCACAGCAAAACTTTACAATGTTTTTTTAGAAAAACTAGAACTTCAATCTGCAATGCACTTGATAGACGAAGCTAAAGAAGTAGAGTTTCCTTTTATCAAAACACTTTTAAAGATGGAAAAAGAGGGTATAGAAGTTGATAGCGAATTCCTAGAGAAGTTTCTTGGTGAAGCTAAAGAAACACTCTCAGGACTTACTGTGAGTATCCACGAGTTAGCTGGTGGTGAGTTTAACATCAACTCAACTAAACAGTTGGGTGTCATACTTTTTGAGACTCTAGGGCTTCCTGTAGGTAAGAAAACAAAAACGGGTTACTCTACTGATGAAAAGGTTTTAACAGGTCTACTTGAAGCACACGAAATCATCCCAAAACTTTTAGAATACCGTGAGGTTTATAAACTCTACTCGACATACATAGAGCCACTTCTAAAGTTAAGTAAAGCAGATGAGAGAAGTCGTATACATACCTCTTTTGTACAAACGGGAACTGCAACTGGGCGTTTAAGCTCTAAAAACCCTAATCTACAAAACATACCTACAAGAACACCATTAGGGGCTAAAATCCGTCAGGCTTTTGTAGCAGGAGAGGGGAAGAAGCTTATAGGAATTGACTATTCACAAATAGAGTTGCGTTTACTTGCGCACTACTCACAAGATAGTGTTTTAGTCGCTGCGTTTAAAGATGACAAAGATATTCACTTACAAACTGCCATCGTACTTTTTGGCGAAGAAGAAGGTCCAGCGAAGCGTTCTATCGCAAAGACTGTAAACTTTGGACTACTCTATGGAATGGGACCAAAAAAACTTTCAGATACTTTAGGCATAACAACAAAAGAAGCAAAAGCTATCATAGAGAAGTACTTTGAGTCATTTCCTACTGTAAGAACTTACTTTAGAAGTATAGTTGATAGTTCAAAAGAGAAAGGCTATGTAGAAACACTTCTTAAACGCCGTCGTTACTTTGACTATGAAAACGCAACTCCTATGTTTAGAGCTGCTTATGAACGCGAAAGTGTAAACTCTGTTTTTCAAGGAAGTGCCGCAGACTTAATCAAACTCAGTATGAACAAAATTCACACTGTCATAGAAGAAGAGAAACTCAATGCAAAGATGCTACTACAAATCCACGATGAGCTTATCTTTGAAGTAAACGCAGATGAAGCGGAGGCTCTTGGGAATAGGTTTAGAGATATTATGGACGGTATTATGGAGTTAAACATCCCACTCAAAGCGAGTCTTAACATTGGTGATAACTGGAGTGAGTTGAAGTAGCACTTTAACTCAAATTCTCAATTTTCTTTTGAGTATACCACCAAAGATAGAGTGCTGATGAAGAAACTATACTTATCAAAGTAAACCATAGATATATGATGTCTAACTTGTAAAAGGCTAAAATACTAAAGAGTATGATAGGGGCTATTACTTGTCTATAAACACTTATAGGAAAAATAATAGCGGGTTTTTTTATACCTTGGAGTGTTGAGATATAGATAAAGATTAGTACAAAACCGAAAAATCCAAAACCACATACTTTGAGATACAAAACAGCCTGCGAAACTACAAGGGCATCCTTTGTTAAAAAACTCACCATATATTCGCCAATAGTAAAAAATGAAAGCACACCGATAGCCGAAACTATAAAGCCAAGGATGATGGAGAGTCTAACTGTCGGTTTTATTCGCCCAAATTCTTTTGCCCCATTGTTCTGAGAAACTATGGCAAGAGTGGCGATACCAAGCCCTACAACAGGCATCAAAAATATCTGCTCAATCCGCATCCCAATACCAAATGCAGCGACAGCTTCTTTGCCGTAAGGTGCTACAAAATAGGTAATGATATACATTCCAAACGCCATCATGAACATATTCATACTTGGTGGAAACCCCTGTTTTAGTAGTTCTTTGATGACATCCTTGTCAAAGTGAAACTCTTTAAAACCAAGATAGAGTTCTGTTTTGTTAAGTTTGTAAAAAAGATAGGACATGGTTACAAACTCTGAACTAACCGTAGCGATGGCGATACCTTGCACCCCATAACTAAAGATAGAGACAAAAAGGTAGTTTAGGGCTATGTTTAGTATGGAGGTGAAAATGAGTATATTTCTAAAGGATTTTGTATCGCCTATGGCGTTTAAGAGTGCATTGAAGAAAAAAGAGCCTATAAAGAGAATGACACCGTAAAGTATGATATTGATGTAACCTAAAGTCGCCTCAATATAAGATGGGTCTCCAAGAGCTGCAACCAAATAGGGCAGGGTGATAATGCCAAATATACTCAAAAGAAGTGAGAGTAAAAAAGCAAATACAATACCGTTGAGTGTGATGTGCTGTGCTCGTTTTTTGTTCTTCTCACCGAGTGCATTTCCTACTAAGGCAGTAAGTGCCTCACTCATCCCAATAGCAATGGCTAAAATCATAAAAAATATTGAAGCACTAAGGGAGAGAGCGGCTAGTGCTTGTGTGCTAATAAGTCCAGCAAAAAATGTGTCCGTTACATTAAACATAGTATGAAAAAAGTAACCTGTCATTGCAGGAATAGATAAGCTAATGAGGTGAGTGTTTATAGAACCTTTTGTTAAGTCAGTGTGCATATATCTCTTTTATGATTTATTTGTTAGTTTGTATACATACGAAAATACTTCTGCGA
>JALSMC010000023.1 GCA_026987995.1 Sulfurimonas sp.
AGTTTATTAATCTTCTTCATCACGTTTTTGCACTATAGCACCATACTCATTGATTAAAATATCGTCATATTTATTTGCATACTTTATGAGCCTCTCGATTGCAGTTTTCCCCTCATCAAATGTCAAAGAAGAATCTACTATCAGGTAAGAAAGGTAGATACTGTTTTCATTTATAGAGAGTTGTAAGTAAGAGAGCTTTTCATTCTCTTTAAGTAGGTAGTCATAAATTTTATCTATATTTTGACTAGGGATAGCACAAAGTTTTGCATCACCGATGATGACACCATTTTCATAGTAGTTTATATCTATTCGAGCAGTTCCCTCATCTATTCTCCATGAGGAAATTGAGCGACGAGAGAGGGTGACATTTATATCTAAAGAGTTTAAAATATCTTCAATCATTTTAGTAGGACCTGTTGGACTATATCCCTTACGTCTTAGTTTTGCTACCTCTAGTTTTACACCACATTGAGGACAGTAATCATTGTTAATATTTTTTTCTTCTATAAGGTTTTTACATGAAGGACATTTAATAATATTCTCATGTTTTTGAGCCCCAAACGCAGTGAGTGCATCTTGTAGATAGAAGTATGGCAGAGCAAAACCGAGGTTGTTTGCATTTTGAATTATAAAAGTATTAACCCCTACCACTTCACCTTTTATATTAAGTAGTGGTCCGCCACTATTTCCAGGATTAATAGCAGCATCTATCTGAATGTACTCTAGGTCATCTTGAAGTCTTGATGCTCGAGAGACAATTCCCTCAGTTGCTGTATAATTAAGTCCATACGGATGACCAATAGCGACAACGACATCACCATCATTTACATGGTTTTGAGCTAAGCTTAAAACTTTGCTAGGTTGCTCAAAAACACATTTAATAAAGGCAATATCAAAAAAAGGATCATCATAAATCACTGTGGCAATTGTGCGTGGCAATTTTTTAGCACTCACAACAACTTCTCTAAGCCCACCAACTACATGCGAGTTAGTGATAATTATATCGCCTATGATAAACCCAGTTCCTGTTCCATAAGGAGTCATAATCTGCATGATATTTTCAATCTGCTCTTGAAGAATAAGTTGTGTATTCATACTTTATATCTCTTCAAAATCGAGATTTTTTAACATAATATAGTAAGAATTTGAAAACTCATCAAGAGATGCAAAGTTTAAACTTTCACTTGGGATAATGAGTGTGCTATATATCTGAGCAGATTCTTCTTGCACTTTTTTTATTTTATGAAGTATGCTGCGTTTAGAAAACTTTTGTGTTGAAGCATCATAAAGTTGACTGCAACCCAGTAATTGAAAAAAAGAGCTATTTTGAATTTCTATCAAAATATGAAAAAGCTCTTTTAAGACAGAGTTCATACCGTAATTGTAAAGCGAATAAAAAGCTATGTAGTTATAAATGGTCGGAATAACTTGTGAATAGCGATTACTCTTATACCAACGTATTTTATTTTGAGATTCGTTTATAAAAATAACTATATCTTCATATGAAGATTTTTCAATAGGATTAAAAGTATACTTTGCCTCATAAAAATTTTTACTAAACTCTTCGTATGTAAGTAGTTTAAGCTCTTGTGTATACTTTTTGAGTTCTTCATTTTTAGACTCAATTGTTGAGTGCTCATTCCCAAAATACTCTAGAATTTTTTTAGATAACTCATGGTGTATTTTACATTTTATAGAGAGCAGATAATCAATTTTATAGAGTATGTTAAGATATAAAAAAGATTGCATACCTGTATTGTCGTTTGATGGAAGAGTTAAAACTTTTTGCTCAAGCTCATCTATCCATTGTTGTAAAAATTTGTATTTTATTTTCAGTTGTTTATCTTGTACTTTTTGTAAATGTCCTGTATCTTCAAGACGAATATCTGAAAACTCACTTTTGATATGCTCTTTATCAAATTCACCATTAATCGCTAACTCTCGCAGGGGAAAATATATTTTTTGAGGTGAGAGAGAAATATTATCTTGATAGAGTTTGAGTTTTATCGATGTTTCATCACTACAGTAGTTGACATAAGTGAGTTGATAGTTTCTCTCTAACAAGTAGCGTTTAATGGCGACACTAGCATCTGCAGTTTTTATTATATTTATCTCAGCATAGAGTTTTTCTTGAGTCACTGTGCCATGAATTTTTGCTAGTCCTTGATAAAGTTCAAAGTGTAACTCTGTGTCCGTTTTCTTTAGAATGATATTTTCATTTGCTTGAGTGTTTGTAAAGTTTATTAGGGATTTGAAAAATAGCTCGTAAGCAAGTAAGATATCTTTTTTCTCAAAAGCTTCATATGACTTCTTAAAAAGCTCTTCTTCATCTGGAGCTATAGAAGCATTTATACCTCTTCCAAAAGTAATTAAACAGTTGTCTGTTGGTGTTTGAAAAAAATCTAACCAGCTCATAAACTCACTTTATTTTAATATTTTTTGTAAGTTTATTATAGTAAAAGAGTCTTAAACGCTATACATTACTTCAAGAGTAAATATAAAAGTATAAAGTTCGCAAATGTCATAATCCCAAAAGCTATTTTATAAAACAAAAGTGGGGATTTTTCTATCAATGATGCACTTTTGATAAAGTAAGGTTTTACTTTTGTTGGGTTATGTAACTCAAAGTTCATTTCCGAGTAGTGTGAGTATCGCTGCTCTTTATCTGTAGCAATGGATCGCATGATGATACTGTCGAGCCAATTAGGAATATTTTTATTGTAAAAACTTGGCTGTTTTGCCTCTTTGAATGACGGATTCTGAAAAGGTTCTATCTCTCCATAAGGGTATTTACCTGTAAGTGCAAGATAGAGTGTCACACCTATAGAGAAAAGTTCAGTTGTCTCACTAATAGACTCCCCTAAAAAACGCTCAGGTGCAAGAAAACTAGGTGTGCCTGCTTGTGAGTCAGTAGAGAAGATCTCGGTAATACTTCCAAAGTCGATGATTTTAAATTCTAAATTTTCGTCATCATCTTTTGCTATCATAATATTTGGTGGTTTTATGTCTCCATGAACTAAATCAAACTTTACTAAATACTGTGACATTTTTAAAAGTGTATTTGCTAGTTCTATGGAGTCATCTATAGTTATATTTTTATGACTAAGATATGCATCAAGGTCTTCACCTTTAAAGAGTTGCATAACATAGTAACGGGATGTTCTATTTTTAGGAATAACTGCTTTTGGAAAGAAGTCTGCTTTTAGTCGTTTAGCATTCCATGCTTCTTTAACAAATATATCTAATGTTTCCTCATCATCTATAGCTTCAAGCGGTGCAAATTTCAAAACATAGTCTTTTGTCTTTTTATGAACTAACCATGTCCTATCATTTTGAATAAGGGATTTGGTTAATACATAACCATCAATTTCTTGACCCTTTTTGAGAGTTTTAAGTATAGGGAGGTTTTGTAGTTTTAATGTAGAACGCTCATCTGCTTGTAGGATGTTTATAACAACAGCTGTAGTATCGTCTGGGAGGTTGTCTTGTGTCAGTTTACTGGCTTTTTTAACTAAAGAGTGAGCCCCTAAATCAGTATGTTGTGTAAGTAGTTTATCTTCTAGTACATTATATAAACCATCACTACAAAGAAGAATCTTGTCATCTTTTTCAATGAGGTTTTCAAAATAATATGTTTCAACACTCTCACTTATTCCTATTGCCTGTGTAAGAACATTCTCGTAACCAGGTTCATCCATAGAGTGATCAGATGAAAGTTGTGTGAGTTTGTTATCTCTATGCAAGTAAACGCGACTATCACCTACATTCGCACCATATAGACGGTTTCCTTGTATTACTACTATTGTGAGTGTTGTAACAAGCTCACTCGCTTCATAGTTTACTTGTGATTCTTGGTAAAGAATGGAGTTAATCGATTCTATAAAAGTTTTAATAGATTTTTCGATACTCCAAGATTTTGGACGGATTTTGAAGTTGTTCATGAGGTGAGTAGTTGTGCGTTTAGCAGCAGCAGCACCTTCAGTTGCACTTCCTACTCCATCACAAACAACAGCTATTGTAAGGTCACCAATGTTTCTAACATCATAGAAGTCATCTCCTGTGAGTTCTTTGCGTTTAGCAAGTGAAAAGCCAGAGAATTTAATATTGTTTGCAGCCATAATAAGACCTTTATTTTAGTATAAGATATTTTATCGAATAAGTATGATTTTTGAGGGAAGTTAGTGAGTCTTTTTTACTCACAAGCACATAGAAAAGAAAATCTCTATGTGATTTGTTGAGAGTTAGGAAGTGTGTATTTACAATAAGACTAGAATTTATAGTCTAATTGAGCCCATGCTACTTGTTTATCAGCAGTGGCATTATTAAAGCTTGTTGCATCACCTTTTGAATAAGAAGCAAATTTCAGTAAACCTGAAAGCCCATTTATCCCAGGAACTTTATTTGTATAAACAACATCAATCTCTGAACCGAGGTTATCAGTCGTCCCAACTGTTGCATTCATAGAAGTTTCTGCCTTAAAGTCATGATACACTGCAAGTAGCTTACCAAATCCTTCTGTCTTATAACCTAAACGGATATTAGTGTCTATTAGACCACCATTTGCACCATTATTACCTACATAAAATACATCAGCCCAACCATTAAATTTGTGATTGGTACCTAAAGCCGGGTTAAATTGTGTTTTTGTAGTTGAAGCAGCATTTTCATCATAACCACTCAGTACCTCATAATTTATACCAGCTAAAAAGCCAGAAAAATTAGCACCGATGTCTAAGTTTATGTATGTTGCATCAGCTTTATACCTATCTGCATTTGCAGTTGCATCATTTTTTCTAAATGTCATAGATGCATCCTGTTGCACTGCATATTCTGCTCTATATGTCAACTTAGCACCCACATCAATCTTTCCAGTTAGTGCTAAACCAATAGTATC
>JALSMC010000024.1 GCA_026987995.1 Sulfurimonas sp.
GCTTCACCCCATGCCGTGATTACTTCATCAGTTGCACCATCTCCAAGAACTTCTTTAATAGCCGCTAAAAGTGCTTCTCCAACCCATGGGTAGTGGTGTGGTTGGATGTTTGACTTAACATGTACAGAAACCATTTTTTCAATACCTTTACTTAGTGCTCCTAAGTTGTCAATATTTGCTGCATATGCATATACTGCGTTTGCAAGTTTTTTATACTGATCTGGCTCAGCATTTTTAAATAATTCTTTAGCTTCTGGGTGTGCTGCGAAAAGATTAACATACATTGCTGTTGTAATTGCTTCTCCATGTTCTTTTAATACAGGGGCAGTACTTTTGATAATTGCTTTAGTTTCTTCAGTCATTTTATAAATCCTTTGTTTTGATAGGAGAAGTATACAGGAGTAAATGTGATAAAAAAATGATAATTGTCAATAAATAGGATAAAAATTGTCCTATTTAATTATTTGATATCCATTTGGAGTTTTTTTCAGCTTATTATCACTTATGAGACTGTTAAGATTTCTTGAAAATGTTTCAGGACTCATACCTAAGAGAGTAGCGATTTCATACTTTTTTAGCTTTGATACAATAGATGCATTTGCTTCATAAAGGTGAAGAATTTTTTCTTTTGCTGTTGAAGCAATATTGAGATGTATGTTTTGCTGGAGTAGTTGTATCTTTGAAAGAAGAGAGTTTATAATCTCAGAAGAGACTTTTGGGTTTGATAAAAATGATTCTCTAAATTTATTCATTTGGATTTTGAGTACACTGCCATCTGTTTTAAAGAGTGCTGATGAGGGAAAAGGTATCCCCCTTAGTATTGCAGCCTCAGCAATGAGAGAGTATGGAGACAAAAAGCCGATAACTATTTCATTACCCTTGCTATCATGTTTATAGAGACTTACATCACCTTCTATGATGATAAGTAGATGTTCTCCCATCTCACCGCTCATAAAAAGTAGAGAATCTTTTTTATAGTTAGAGATTGAAGATATAGAAATAAGTTCATCGAGTTCATCTTCGCTTAACTCTTTAAAAAGATATATTTCTCGCAGTATGTTTTTCATATCTCATTTTATCCAAAAATTGATTACATTTTGTAAGCTCTAATTTGATAAAATAAATTATTATAAAATTTTAAAGGTTTAATTAAAATGAGCGAAAGAAAAGATTTTTTACGTACGATAGTTGAAGCAGATTTAAAGTCGGGCAAGGTTAAAGAAGTTGTTACAAGGTTTCCACCAGAGCCTAATGGTTTTCCACATATTGGACATGCTAAATCTATCGCTATAAACTTTGGTATCGCTCGTGATTATAATGGTCACTGTAACCTTAGAATGGACGATACTAACCCTACAAAAGAAGATACTAAGTATGTCCAAGCTCTTAAAGATGCTGTCGAGTGGTTAGGATTTCAATACAAGGGTGATATTCGTTATACATCTGATTATTTTGATAAGATATATGAGTATGCTATAGAGCTTATCAAAATGGGTAAGGCTTATGTAGACTCATTACCTGAAGATGAGATTCGTGAGTATCGTGGAACTGTAAAAGAAGCTGGTAAACGCAGTAAGTATGCAGACAGAACAGTAGAAGAAAACTTAGACCTATTTGAGAGAATGAAAAAGGGTGAGTTTAAAGATGGAGAGCATATACTCAGAGCGAAAATAGATATGTCCGCAGCAAACATGAAAATGCGAGATCCTCTTATGTACCGTATACGCCATGCTGAACATTTTCGTGCAGGAAATAAATGGGCTGTTTATCCTATGTATGACTTTGCTCATTGTCTTTCTGATTATATAGAGGGAGTATCACACTCTATCTGTACTTTAGAGTTTGAAAACAACCGTGACATTTATAACTGGGTTTTAGAGACACTTAAATTGACTCCTCCAAGACCATATCAACACGAGTTTGCACGTTTAGGCATAAACTATACGGTTATGAGTAAACGCAAGCTTTTAGAGCTTGTAGAGGGTGGACAAGTAGATGGCTGGGATGACCCGCGTTTACCAACCATAGCAGGATACAAGCGCAGAGGATATACACCTGAGTCTATTTTAGCTTTTTGTGCTTCTGTGGGTATTGCCAAAGCGAACTCTATGGTTGATGTTTCTCAGTTAGAGTTTTGTATACGTGATGACTTGAACCCTAAAGTACCTCGTGTTATGTGTGTGCTTGACCCTTTGAAAGTGACTATAGTAAACTACGAGGGAAGTGAAGAGATAGAGAGTTCTTACTATCCTCATGATGTTCCAAAAGAGGGGAGTCGTAAACTTCCTTTCTCCAAAGACATCTGTATAGAGAGAGATGACTTTATGGAGAATCCTGTAAAGGGTTACTTCCGTTTGACACCTGAGCAGTCTGTGCGACTTAAGGGCGCTTATATCATCACATGTAAAGAAGTTATAAAAGATGCGAGTGGCAATGTAGTCGAGATAAAAGCGGAGTACTCAAAAGAGTCTAAGAGTGGAAGCGATACATCAGGTATAAAAGTAAAAAGTGCTATTCACTGGGTAGATGCTAACAGTGCTAAAGAGGTAGAAGTAAGACTTTATGACAGACTTTACTCTGTTGAAGCTCCGGAAGGAGTAGAGGACTTAAACGCAGACTCTTTAAAAGTTATAAAAACTGCTCTTATAGAGAGAGCTGTTATAGATGAGAAACCTGATGAGCGTTTCCAGTTTGAGAGACAAGGGTACTTCTATACTGACCCTATAGACTATACAGATACTAAGCCAGTTTTTAACAAGATAGTAGGGCTCAAAGGCTCTTGGGATAAAAAGAGTAAAAAAACTGAGGCTGCACCTAAAGAGAGAGTGAAAAAAGAGCAAGTAGATGGTGATGTAGTAGCTATGAGTCAAGAACAAGAAGCACTTTTTACTAAGTACACAAAAGAGTTAAAACTAAACTCAGAAGTAGCAAATACTTTAGCTCGTGATGCACAACTCTCTGCATTTTATGAAGAAGCACTCTCTTTACTTGATAGCCCTGTGAGTTTAGCAAACATTATCACAAATGAAGTTGCACGTGAACTTAAGACAATGGCAGTAGAAGAGTTGAAGTTCTCAGTAAAACAGATAAGCGAGCTTGTAAAACTCATAGATGATAAAACTATCTCAAATAAAATAGCAAAACAAGTCTTTGAAGAGATGGTAAAATCAGGAAGTAACCCTAAAAAGATAGTCCAAGATAAAGGACTAGTGCAAATAAGTGATCCTGAAGTTATAGGAGCTATCATCGATGAGGTAATGTCTAAAAACCCTGATAATGTAGAGAAGTTTAGAGCGGGAAATAACAAACTTCTTGGTTTCTTTGTAGGACAAGTTTTAAAAGCTACTGGCGGAAAAGCAAACCCACAGGTAGTAAACCAATTAGTAGCACAAAAGTTACAGTAATGACTATAGAGGAACTTGATTCTTTTGCAAGAGATAAGACAAATGATGAAGCGAGTAAGGTTTTTGTAGCAAGGCATCCAAACGCCAGTGCTAAAACCTTAGTTTACTTACTAAAGTATGACATGGTTGAATTGATGGGTGCTATCGCCGCACATAAAAACACTTCACCTGAGATACTAGATATGATGGTAAGAAGTAGTGATAAGCTATATACTCAGTACAAACTAGCTGGGAATCCAAACACACCAACAGAATCTTTAGATGAGTTATGTGATGAGGTAGAGAGTGAAGAAGTAAAACTAGCAATAGCCCAAAACCCTAACAGTTCACAAATGACTCTCAAAGGTTTATTCGACGAGAGCACACTTATAAGTATAGAAGCTAGAAAAAATTATGAAGAACAAGAAGGAAAATAATGACAAATGAAGAGATAATAGAAGCTTTTAAAGACTTTGATAAAGATAAATATAGTCTGGTGATTTCGAGTACAAGCAGTGAAAATGAGCCTTTAACAAACTATGCTCCTTTTGTAAAAATAGATGATGATTACTTTGTAAGTGTGAGTAAAAACCTCCCTCATTTTACAAATATGGCAACGACAAAAAAAGCACATATACTCATCATAGAAGATGAGGCAACTGCAGACCATATCTATGCAAGAAAAAGACTCTATTTTGGAGCGACTTGTGAAGTAGAAGAAGATACAGAAAAAATATTTAAACTTTTTGATGCACGCTATGGAGATAAACTTTCATTTTTAAGAGAGATGAAAGACTTTAAAATAATCAAAATAACACCAAAAGAGAAGAGTCTAGTGCTTGGTTTTGGAGCTGCTTATAAAATGGGTGTGGATGGTCAGCTTGTAAACAAAAGCATCTCGCATAGTTAGTTTTTTTCATTTTTAAAATTATTTACAACACTCATAAAGTTTGGCAGTTTTGCATAAGCATATGCGACATGAGTGATAGGCACTAAGTACTTTGGTGGGAGCTTATGCTCACCACTGTGCCCCAAAACAATTCCAGGGGCTTCATAGACTATGTCACATTCTTCTAAAGCAAGGAGTGCTTCTTCTTTAGAAATAACCATGTGAAATAAGTAGATAAGTCTGTCTATGGCAATGTATTGTATACCTAAAGGAGAGTTAGTGTCTGGCATATGTTGTAAGATTATCTCTTTAAGTGTATTTACTAGCTCCTCAGATACATCTATTTTGCGAACATTTTCTTTTTTTACATAAAAAAAGTACTCTTCAAAGGGATGTTTTGGTAGTTTCTGAGATATTTCAAGCACTGTAGCATCATCTAAGTCTAGCCACTCTATCTTTTTAATAACCGTTTTAGCATTCTCTTTTAAAGATAAAATACCAGCTAAATAACTCTCGTCTTTTAGCTTTAACCCAGATAATTCAGCTAAAGAGCCTC
>JALSMC010000025.1 GCA_026987995.1 Sulfurimonas sp.
TGGCACGCAACAAAACTGGGCACCTTATCACAAAGCTATGATAGATGGTTTTTTCTCAGAAGGTTACCGTCTGCGTTACTCTGGTGGAATGGTTCCTGACTTACACCACATTCTTCTCAAAGGTGGGGGACTTTTCTCATATCCTGGAACTAGTGATAAACCAGAAGGAAAATTACGTCGTCTGTTTGAAGTATTTCCTTTTGCTTTCATATATGAGAAATCTGGTGGTCAAGCAATAGATGGTACAAATAAACTTATGAGTTTAGGTCACGGACATATTCACGATACTGCTATCTGTTTTTTCGGTTCTGATTATGAGATAGAGAGAGTTAAAGAGGTTTACGCAAAAAATGCCAAATAAACCAAAAGACAAGTTTCAACTGCATCTTGATGAGATGCTAGAAAAACTACAAACTTGTCAGGTGAGCAAGGGTCATAAAAGCTGTAGCCTTTGTGAGTCATACTTCGGATGTGAACTTAGAGATGAGTATGTAAAAGCTGTTTATAACTCAATGTCTAAGGGCGACACCGGTGGATTCGAGTTTTAAATTTAGCCTTTAAGGCTATTTCGATAAAATAACATTAATACATTTGACAGGATAGAAAATTGAATAAATATATAACAACACCCATATACTATGTGAATGGCGAAGCCCATATTGGACATGCTTATACTACTTTTATAGCGGATACAACTGCTAGATACGAGCGCTTAAAAGGTAATGAGACTTACTTTTTAACTGGTACTGATGAGCACGGTCAAAAGATTGAAGAGTCTGCACAAAAAGCTGGTAAACCAACTCAAGAGTTTGCAAACGAAATTAGTGCTACTTTTAAAAATCTTTGGGATGAGTTTGAAATAAGCTATAACAAGTTTATTCGTACAACTGACAAAGATCATATGGCCGGTGTTCAAAAAGCATTTTTAAAGATGTTTGATAAGGGTGATATTTATAAAGACTTTTATGAGGGTCACTACTGCGTATCTTGCGAGACATTTTTCCCTGAAATGCAACTCATAGATGGAGAGTTTTGCCCTGACTGTGGTCGTTCAACTAGCATAGTAAAAGAAGAAAGTTACTTCTTTAAACTATCAGAGTACGAAGACAAACTATTGAAGCATTATGAAGACAACCCTGACTTTATTATGCCACGTTCACGTGTAAACGAAGTAAAAAACTTTGTAAAAGGTGGACTTCGTGATCTCTCTGTAACTCGTACATCTTTTACTTGGGGTGTTAAAATGCCAGAATCTCTTCATGATGACAAGCATGTTATGTATGTATGGTTAGATGCCCTACTTAACTACATCACAGCACTTGGTTATGGTAACGGTGAAGAAAATATGGACTTTTGGCCAGCTTCAACTCACTTTGTAGGAAAAGATATCCTGCGTTTTCATGCTATTTATTGGCCTGCATTTTTAATGAGTCTTGATCTACCACTTCCGAAAACTATTGGTGCTCATGGTTGGTGGACACGTGATGGCGAAAAAATGTCTAAGTCAAAAGGAAATGTAGTCTCCCCTAAAGAGGTTGCAGATGCTTATGGTATGGAAAACCTGCGCTACTTTATGCTTAGAGAGGTTCCTTTTGGTCAAGATGGAGACTTTTCTCAACGTGCATTTATAGACCGTATCAACTCTGAACTCTCAAATGATTTAGGAAATTTACTTAACCGTATTATTGGTATGAGTGGCAAATACTCTGAGTTTGAGATAGATAGTGTGGATGTGGTAAAATATCATGCTAAAGAATTAGAAGCTATGGATAAAGTCCTAGACTCTCTTGATCATTACATGAAAGAGATGCAAACGCATAGATACCTAGAAGAGTTATGGAGACTTTTTTCTATTGGAAACACGGCTATTACAGAGCATGAGCCATGGGTAAAGATAAAAAATGAGCAAAAAGACGAAGCACTTGCTACTGTAGCACTTGTTGCAAACATCTTAGCAAAAGCGGCTATTATGCTCTCCCCTGTTATGCCTAAAACTACTGCAACTATCGCTGACGCTTTAAACTTTGAGATAAATAATGCTAGTTATATAGATATGGTTATTGACAAGAAACTATTGAAACTATTTAATATCAAAAAAGTTCCTCCCCTTTTCCCTCGTGTTGATGAGCCTTTGATGCCTGAAGCTCCTAATGCTGAACCAAATCCTCCTAAAGAGCAACAGGAAAAAACTTCAAAGAAAAAAGAGAAGTTCGACTCATCTGCTAGTTTTGATGACAACCTTATAGAAATCGGTCAGTTTTTTGAGACATCACTCAAGATTGGAACAGTTATTGAAGCTGAGGAAGTACCAAAGTCAAAAAAACTGCTCAAACTCAAAGTAAGTCTTGGTGAAAATGATACTCGCCAGATAGTAGCGGGAATAAGAGAATTTTATTCTGCTGAATCGCTTGTAGATACACAAGTATGTGTAGTTGCTAACCTTAAACCTGCAAAGCTTATGGGTATTATGAGTGAGGGAATGCTTCTTGCTGCTAAGGATGAAGATGGTCTATGTTTAGTACGACCGGAAAAACCTAAAAAGGCAGGCACACCTATTGGATGAGACTTGAAAATGTCCTCGCACTTACATATGCAAAGCTTTTAAACAGCCCATTTGTAAGTAATTTTACTGATATTGTTTTTGATGCTAAAAATGTCAAACGCGGAGACCTATTCCTCGCATTTGATGAATCATGCATAGAAGAAGCCATACTAAACGGTGCTTATGGCATTATGTTTAGTAAACCTACACAAATAAGCGATAGCGAAATAGCTTGGATACAAGTGAAGAGTCTTGAAGATGCACTCAAGCGACTCCTGCGTTTTAAACTTCTCGATAAAAATGTAAAAGTGTACGAAACAAATGAAATTGTACTTAAGCTTGCACTACAAGTTACAACTGAGCCCACTTTCATAGCTATACATGGGACTATTAAAGAAGTTGCGAAACAACTTTGGAGTATTGAAGATGCTTCAAACATACTGTTTTGTCCAAGTTTAAGCGACAAAGATATTTTTACTAAAACGATAGAACTCTCAAACACTACCTATAACAACATCAATATCATCGAGCAGACACTTTTTGAGACATCTTTTATTTATAATGATGTATTTTATGAGAGACAACTTATATCTCCTTTTTTTATTCCATATTTAGAAATACTACTTCAGCTATTTAAAAACCTACAAACAGACTATAGACTTCGCAAATTTACACCAATAGGACATTTCGAAGCTACTTTTACAAACAAAAAATTTGAGATTAAAGAGTTTGGAACAAGTGATAAGGTACTAATATTTGAAAAAAACACCTCTCTTATGGAATCGGAAGTACTATTTTTACAAAATGAAGCCACTTGGGCAAAAATTATTTATGTACTACCTTTGCGCGAGAAAAAACTTATAGCAAAAATAGAAGATAAAAATACATTACTAGTATATAAAAATAGTAATGAAATAATAAGCTTGCTTAAAAAGAGTCATTTTCACTTTGCACTTATTTTAGGAGTAGATAAAAGTATTTTATCTACATCCTCTTCTTCTCAATTACCACTTGGATTATTCGACCTTAAATGACTTCAGTTTAGTATTAAGCTCGTTTACACTCAATTGTACATCATCAATATTTTGAGAAATGGAATCAAGCGTTGTTTTATTTTCCATGGATAGTGCATCAACATCATTAATCTTTGCAACAATCATCATTGTGTCTTTTGCTAGGTTTTTAGAAATATCTTCTGAGTTTTGAGCGATTGCAGATGCTTCTTCTATTTTAGAAGATGTTTCTACTACTCTACTTTTTACATCAGTTGTGTGCTCTACTAGTTTAGACACAGCCTTGGCATTTATATCAATTTGTGCACTAGCATCATTAATAGACTGAACAATAATATTTATAGTTGCTTTAATTTCAGATAGACTGTGCTGAGTTCTTTCAGCAAGTTTACGCACTTCATCAGCAACAACAGCAAAGCCTCGTCCATGCTCCCCTGCTCTAGCCGCTTCAATAGCCGCGTTTAATGCTAAAAGATTTGTTTGATCAGCTATATCTTCTATGACACTTAGTACTGATTTTACATCACTTGCTTCTTTACTTAGCTCATAAAGAGAACTTGCAATCTCATTCTCTTTTTGGGAGACACTATTAGCAAAATCAACAAGACTTGTTATGTCATCGTAGACTACAGAAAGATTTTGTACTGCTGAGTCAACTTTTTCTCTTGTATCTATACTATCAGTTAGTGAGCTGTCTATGTTGGACTTCATTTGAGAGTTTAATTCTACTGTTTCACTTAAGTAATTTCTTTCCTGCTGCATTTTTTCGCTAATTTGCACTAAACTTTGAGTAACATTTCCTACATCTTTATATGTTTTTTGTCCAGAAATAACTACATCGAGTACTATATATTGCACTTTTTCAATGAAACCATTAAATGAGTGAGATGTTTTACCTATTTCATCATTTGATTTTTCAGCTAGTCTTTTAGTGAGATCCCCCTTGCCCGTTGCAATATCCTTAGCAATTGATGCAAGTTCGTCTAGAGGAGAGAGAATTAACACTTTGATGATTACAACAAGAATTACAAGAATCGCTAGACTTGCAATTGCAAATATTATAATCAAATATATTAATGAAGAAGATGCCTCATTTACTGTTGATTTTACTTCCTTTATAGGTTTCGCGATAAGAAAGATACCTATTTTTTTATTTTCATTATTTTTAATTTTG
>JALSMC010000026.1 GCA_026987995.1 Sulfurimonas sp.
CCATCAAGTCCCCAAGACATTGGGGAGAGGTTAGCAATCTCTTGCATAGCCTCTGGCATAATAAACTTAGGGACCATAACACCACCAATAGCACCTAAGAGTATGTTTGAGATGCCTCCTATTGTAGTTGCTTGTTCACTAGTAGATGCACTAACAGCTATAAGGCTTGATACTCCAATAGCTGAGATGCTAAGACCTAATGATATAGCAAATATTGCCCATATAGAACCATTTAATTCCAAAGCTGGGACGTTAAAGTATGGAACTAAGAACATTCCCACTGCTAGCATTATCCATACTTGTACTTGGTTTATTAGCATATAGGGTATGCTTTTTGAAAGTGTCATAGCAAATACAGAAATATTCATAGTGTTAAGTCTTGCTAGAGTATTTTGCTTTCTTTCGTTTACATAGATAGTTGACATAGGTATGATTATAAAAAACATCCCAAAGACTATCCATGCTGGTACAGATTGTTGTGTTGAGTTTGGTATATTTTTACTACCATTATATTTTACCTTAAATAGCGTATCTGGGTTTGTATCTAAGTTGTCAATACTTTCTGAGGCTTTTGGTGCGTACACCTTTAATGCTTTTGCTATCATATTAAACTTTATAGCTAAAACTTCTCTACTCAAAATAGATTTAAATATCTCAATTTGATTGCTTTTAATAGAACCATTAACATTAATTTTTAATTTTGCATCCCTAGTTTTAGAATAAAGTTCAGGTATCTTCACAAGGAACTGTGCCTTATTCTCATCTTTAATTATTTTAATATTTTTATTGTTTTTCATTTTTTGTATTAAATCTATACTCATATTCGATTTATCTTTATCTGCTACAACTATAGTGAATTCAAGTGAAGATGTTGAAAACTGATCTCGCATAGCAACAGACATAATTATTATGAATACAGCAGGCAATATAAATAATGCCATGAGCGCATGAATATCTCTAGTTACAAGTATAAACTCTTTTTTTATCATTGCACTAAGCATATATCTCACCTGTTATTTTTAAAAAATGTTGTTCAAGTGAAGTTGTAGCATCATTACTCAGTAAGTTTTTTAAAGAGTTTTGCTCAAGGAGTTTTCCGTCATCAATTATGGCTACCTCATCACAAATCTTCTCAATCTCATTCATATAATGGCTTGTGTACACAACTGTAATGCCTAGTTTTTTGTAGCCCTTGATAGACTCAAGTATCTCGTTTCTGCTTTTTGGGTCTATCCCAACTGTTGGCTCATCAAAGTAGATTATTTTAGGGTTGTTGAGTAAGCCTATGGCGATATTGAGTCTTCTTTTTTGTCCACCTGAGAGTGAAGATGCACGCTGTTTAAGTAGCTCTTGTAAAGAGTTTATCTCTAAAGCTTTGCTAAAATCTTCTTTGGATGCATTTTGAATTTTTGCAAAAAAATTCAGATTTTCACCTACACTCAAGTTCTCATAAAAAGCCAAATGCTGAGGGATGATAGAACTGATGGCATTAATCTCTTTTTGTTGTGTTTTTATATCAAGTCCAAAGACAGATATATCTCCGCTATCTATAGTGATAAGGTTATTAAGTATGGAAAGCAGTGTAGTTTTTCCAGCCCCATTGACACCAAGAAGTCCAAAAATTGAACCCTCCTGTATACTTAAACTAAGACTATCTAATGCTTTTTTATCTCCGTAAGATTTTGAGATATTTGTGATTTGTATCATCTAGCCATTAAACTCTGTCATCTTAAGGTATGTATTTTTTTCTGATTCGGCTACACTCATAAGTTTATCACTTATAGTTTTAAAATCGATTTCTTTTTTACTGCGTATAGCTTTTGCGATAAGAAGAGCAAACTCTCTCCACTCATCACCCACCTCTAGCATCATCTGTGAAGCCTCTTTTAAAACCTCATTGTTATCAAAAAGCGTACTTGCTTCTTTTAAAAAAGAGGCATACATATAACGAAAACCTGCACCACCTGTGCCTATCTCTTCTTGCATACGAATGATGTGTCCTAAGAAAAGTTTTGCGTACTTTGTATCTTTTTTCTCTAGTTTGAGTATCGCTTTTGCTAAACTCTGAATCCCTTTAAGTCCAGCTATTGGCACAGGGGTTTTAAGCATACCCTTGGCAGTTTTAGCGATAGCCTTTACTATGGCAGGTTTAATCTCTATATCTTTTGGTATATCAACAGGGTAGTATAAAAGCCCCTTGGGAGCCATCATACCTTTTGCAAATCTAGACTTAGCGAAATCCTTAGCATCACAACGCACAGGATGTTCAAACACTGGGTCACTTATGAGGTATTCATTTCCCTCTTTGCCATATACCATAAGGTTATGGACATTAAAGTGAAAACGCATCTCCTCTGGAAAGTATGGCAACCAATAGACAGAAGTTTGTGCACCAACAAGTTTGTTCTCACTTAAAAGTTCATCAAGTCTCGCTTCACCTTTTTCCTTCGTTGAAAAACGCTCTAACTTCATCTTGATTTTGAGATTTTTTTGTAAGTTTTTGATGATAGACTTTGGCATAGAACGATACCCAATCATCGGCATCCCACCTACCTTAATAAAAGGTAGATAAGCAAAGGTCAAAGCACTACTCAAACCAAAAACCATTGGCTCACTTAGCTTCACTCCATAATAACTCAACATCGAGCTCATAACTCCGCTCTCACAATGAGCAGCATGTGAATGTTTGTAATCTTGTACTACCATTATAACTCTTCCAATTCTTTTAAAGTTTCTTTTGTTTTTCCCATAACATCTGCATAAACATCAAGTCTTTTATCGCTTATCTTTGCAAATACTTCTGGCTTAAAGTCGCGCTTAATCGTCCACTTAAAAAAGCCAGTAACTTGTGCTAAAAGATCTAAGTCCATTCTCAAAGCATACATATAGTAGTAAAGATTTGACCTCTTACCTGCTACTACCTCAGCATGTGCTTCTTTTGCCAAATCTGCTAAATCTTCTAGCGCTTGTTTTGTTGCTGTTTCTTCAACATTCCAACCTGTTGAGCCTACTACTTTGACATTGCCATCTTCATCTGAAGCATAGATAGCTTTTTTATTTTTTGCATATGTTGAGCTATCCTCTTGTGGTACATTTTGTATATCCATTATACAACCTCCAAAATCATAAATGCTGTAGAAAATCTTCCACTCTCAGGGATGTAGCATAAAAGTTTTTCACCTCTTTGTAATCTTCCTGAGTGAAACAGTTCCTCTATCATAATGTAGATCGAGGCTGAACCAGTATTGCCTTTGTCCGAAAGGTTCGTGAACCATTTCTCTTGAGGTATGTCACAACTAGCCTTACACATCTTTTCATACACCTCATCTCGAAAATAACCTGATGAATAATGAGGCAAGAAGTAGTCTATCTCGCTAGGCACAAACATATCTTTGTCCAACATCATTTTAAGAGCTTTTGTAACAGTGTATTCCATCACATTTTCATTGAGAAGTTTTACATCTTGTTTGACTGCAAATATAGACTTATCTAACCACTCCTGTGGTGCGTACGTTCGCCATCCACTTACAGAACCATCTTCATTTTTCTCACAACCACCATACATACAAGTCTCAAGTTCATTGGCAAAAGATGTTGAAAATATTTTATTGATTTTGAGACTTATAGAGTCTTTGTTTGGCTCATTACTCAAGGCAACTGCTCCAGCACCATCACTAAGCATCCAACGTAAAAAGTCTTTCTCAAAAGCTATCTCACCAGATTTTTCTAACTCTGCTACCCTTGCCTCTACTTCAGGCTTAAAGTTTTCAGCACGCATAATCCCAGAGGAGTTTTCACTTCCTGTAGCAACTGCCACCTTAGCATCGCCAGACTTTACAGCATTGTATGCGTACTTCAAAGCTGTCACTCCAGAGAGACAAATTCCAGCAGTTGATATGACCTCTAATGGCGCACATCCTAACTCTCCATGCACCATACTTGCATGACCTGGCATAAGCTGATCTGGCATTGTAGTCCCACATGAGAGTACATCTACACTATCTAAGTCAAGTCCATCCTCTTTGAGTTTACTTATAGCTAAAGATGCTAGTTGTGCATTTGTATGCGTAGCTTCTCTCGTATTTGGGTCTAGTGCATAGTATCTTGTTTTAATCTTATTTGAACGAAGTATAATTCTTTTTGCACGAGAAGGTCTCTCACCCACTTGACCAAGTACCTTTTCTATATTGTCATTATTAACTGGCTCATTTGGTAAATAGGCACTTATCTTATTTATATATACATCTATCATCTATCTTTGTTATCTCCCACTTGGCAATTCATAGTAATCCTCTAAGGTATTTAATGTATCTTTTTTAAACTTGTTTAATAATTTACTTACGAGCACATTTACAGGTACAACTGTTAACAGAAGTAATACTAAAAAAGTCACATAGATACTGATAGATATTTTTCTACCAAAAGAGTACTTTTTACCACTCCACTTAATCAACCTCGTCCATACCTGAAAACTTCTATTGGCTATCTTTTCAGTAGCTATGAGTTTTCCGTCTATATTGACTGCTCCCATATTTTTTAGCATTGGCTCTTTGCGTTTTTCTTCATCATTTTTGAGTGCCTCATTGAGTCTTATCCCAAATCTTGATGCAGCCTTAATGTCACTCTCTAATAT